>DTVJ01000261.1 GCA_012963565.1 Piscirickettsiaceae bacterium | reverse complement strand
TAGTGCTACAATAGAAAATCGTATAAGTAGTGATTCATCAATTTTTTGGGGAAAAAGAGATGTTTGAAGTTATAGAGCGATATACCAATGAGTACAAATTTTCCGATATTCATCTTAAGGAAGATAAGCCACTAGTATTGCGTATTAATGGCGATATGACCACGCCAAGTGAAACCATTATTTCTGCATCTGAACTTCACGAATTTGCCAATCAATCGCTCAACGAAAAGCAAAAAACCCACCTAGAAGAAGTCCGTGATGTTGACCTAGCCATTGAGGTTGGACCTTATCGTTTTCGTGCTAACTTTTTTTATACTTCTAATGGCTTATCTGCAGTATTAAGAAAGATTGAAACAGAAATTCCAAGCATGCAGCAACTCAATCTGCCATATGTCATGCAAGCAATATGTGAAAAACCTAACGGTTTGGTTTTAGTAACAGGCCCAACTGGTTCAGGTAAATCAACCTCACTTGCTGCACTCATAGGTGAGATTAATGCTACAAGAAAAGGCCATATAATCACAGTAGAAGACCCGATTGAATATATTCATCATTCCAAAGCGTGTAACGTTTCTCAGCGCGAGATAGGTAGAGATGCTCAATCATTTGCCAGTGCACTACGCGCTTCACTTCGTGAAGACCCTGACGTTATCTTGGTGGGTGAGATGCGTGATCGTGAAACTATTCAGCTGGCACTCACCGCTGCAGAAACTGGTCACCTAGTATTTGGCACACTACATACTTCAGGTGCACCAAATACTATTAATCGTATTATTGATGTATTTCCTGCTGAGCAACAAAGTCAAGTCAGGGCACAACTCTCACAATCTTTACAAATGGTGGCAACACAACGCCTATTTAAAACAGCAGATGGTCAAGGCAGGGTGGCAGCATTTGAGATTATGGTATGTAATCATGCTATTCGCAATCTTATCCGCGAGAATAAGATTTTCCAAATTGAATCCATTATGCAAACAGCTAGAAGCGAGGGCATGATGACCATGGATTATGCCGTTGAGCAGTTAGTGGAAAATGGGCAAGTTACACAAGAAGGTGTAGAAGATGCCCATTAAGGGCATTACATTAATTGAATTATTAGTGGTCATTGCCATGATTGGAGTTTTGGCAGGCGTAGTTGGTCCCAATATTAGTGGTTGGAATTGTCGGCAAGAAGTACGTAATGATTTTGAA
>DTVJ01000260.1 GCA_012963565.1 Piscirickettsiaceae bacterium | reverse complement strand
AGCCCAACTCCGTTTTAGAAGTTGTACAAGTTGGCTTTACGCTCAATGGTCGCTTAGTTCGTCCTGCAATGGTGGTTGTAGTTCAATAAACCGGATTTAAATTCCTATTGAACAGTTGATATGGTGTCAAGATGCTCTTGAGCCACTTCCTAACCAGAAATACAAAAATTTCGGATTTTTTAACAACAACCCAAAAACCACCTCAGTTACCTTGGATTGTAAACACCACATCTCTATGATATAATTTTCGCTCAATTTTGACCCCGGAGAATAGAAAAATACGGGGCTTAATTTTTACGCATGCATTATGATTTGTGTGCATTTTAACTATTAACTATTTCCAAGGAAACATTATGAAATTAATTCTTTTAGGCGCACCGGGTGCGGGCAAGGGCACTGTTGCAAAATTACTAACCAAAATTGATGGTTCGGTTCAAATCTCTACAGGTGATATTCTACGTGGCGCAGTTGCAGCCGGCACAGAGCTAGGCAAACAAGCACAGGCAGCAATGAAAGCGGGTGATTTGGTATCTGATGATTTAATCATGGGTATTATGGAAGAGCGCCTTCAAGAAGACGATTGTAAGTCTGGCTACCTACTAGATGGCTTCCCTCGTACTATTCCACAAGCAGAAGCACTAAAAACACTACTTGAAAAAATGGGTGAGAAACTTGACGCTGCTGTCGAGATTGATGTTCCTCGTGATGTTATTCTTGACCGTTTAACAACACGTCGTACTTGTACAGGCTGTGGTGCAATCTACAACGTAAAGTCTAACCCAACGAAGGTTGACGGTGTATGCGATACGTGCGGTGATCCAGTCGTACAACGTGATGACGAAACTGAAGAAGCAATCAGCAACCGTCTAAATGTATACAATGACCAAACGGCGCCTTTAGTCGGTTTCTATAAAAATGAAGGCTTACTGCTTAGTGTTAATGCAACTTCATCTGATGCAGTGATCGAAGCTATTCAAACTAAACTTGGCTAGTTTCTTTAAACCTGTTTAATCATTAAACAGGTTGCATTCTAAAACTATAAAAACCCTGAATGTACATATATTCAGGGTTTTTATATATGCTTAAAAAAAATAGCCATTAAAATTTTGGTTTTGCAAAGTAGTCTTAATCTTTGTTGATGTTTGTCTTAACAGCCCTTATGACTTATAATAAAACGCTTAGCACTTGGGA
>DTVJ01000259.1 GCA_012963565.1 Piscirickettsiaceae bacterium | reverse complement strand
CATGAGCACTCAATATAATTTGCACCAATCTTGTTCAAAAACTATAGAACTTGATTATTAAATAATATAACTAAAAATAATCGGAGAGAAAAATGAAAACAATTGTAAAAAAATTATCAGCTATCTTAGCTGTCCTAGGTATGACCTTTGGTGTCACTTCTGTTGCTCAAGCTGATGGCTACGGCAAACAACAAGTTGTCTACCATGTCAATTACGATAATGGTAAACGTCAAGGTGGTGCTCTTAGAAATGCACAGAATCACATCAACGCAGTTGGTGCTGAAAACTTAGACTTACGTGTTGTCATGCACGGTAAGGGCTTATCAATGTTGTTGTTGCCTGAAGAAGCTGAGCATACTAAATTACCAGTAGGTAATGCAACGGATAAGCAGCAAGCTGCTATTGAAAACCTTAAAAAACAAGGTGTAACGTTTAAGGTTTGTGCTAACACTCTTAGAGGTAAAAAAATTGATATCGATCAGCTATATGATGCTGAAGCAGCATCAGATGTTGTACCTAGCGGTGTGGCTGAAATTGCAAAACTTCAAGGCAAGGGTTTTAGTTACTTAAGACCTTAAGCTTTACTCAGTTTTCTGTGTGATGCCTGTGGAACTTACTGCTAATGTTGTTCTCCACACACAAGTGTCATGCAGATTTTTATCAAATTATCGATACACAGTTCGATATTTAATACAAAGGAATTAAAATGAAAAGAAGATTATTCTTAAAAGGCTCTCTTGCTGCCGCTTCAGCAGCTGCTGCTGTAGGCGCAGGGTTATTAACACCCTCTGCAGTATTTGCCAATACAACAAAATTTAAAAACCAATCAAACGATATTAAAAAAATGATCGATGATGCAGAGGATGGTAACTTTAAGTTCAAAGCCCCAGAAATTGCTGAAAATGGTTCTGTTGTACCAATGACCATTGACGCAACAAATATGAGTGGCGTTGCTAGTGTTGCTTTTTTCGTAGAAAAAAACAAAACACCATTGGCGGCAATATTTGATCTGCCAAACGCCAATGCTTTTGTAGGTACTAGAATCAAAATGGGTGAAACATCTGAAGTTACTGCAATGGTAACAACTACTAATGGTAAGACTTACATTAAATCTAGATCGATCAAGGTAACACTTGGTGGTTGTGGTGGTTAATCAAACATATATAGGAGAAAAATCATGGCAAAAATAAAAATCAAAGTTAAATCACGAAAAAATATTATCACCGTTAGGGCTTTAATCAAACACCCGATGGAGACAGGCAATAGAAAAGACAAAGGTAAACTTGTACCTGCCAATCACATCACTGATTTGCTCGTTACCAAAAATGGTGAGGCAGCAATTAAAGCCGATATTGGTAGTACCATTTCAACAAATCCATTCTTTCAATTTAAGATTCCTGGCGTCAAAGGCGATGCAATCAGTGTTTCTTTTAATGATAACCATGGAAAATCTTTATCAACCACTAAAAAATCTAAATAAAACTAAGAGGAAAAAAAATGAAAAAAACATTAACGGCACTTCTAGCGACTATCGCATTTTCTACTCATGCAGCAGACTTTTTACCATCCACCCATAATTGGAACGATGGCTCATCAGTCTACGGCAAACAACAAGTTGTCTACCATGTCAATTACGATAATGGTAAACGTCAAGGTGGTGCTCTTAGAAATGCACAGAATCACATCAACGCAGTTGGTGCTGAAAACTTAGACTTACGTGTTGTCATGCACGGTAAGGGCTTATCAATGTTGTTGTTGCCTGAAGAAGCTGAGCATACTAAATTACCAGTAGGTAATGCAACGGATAAGCAGCAAGCTGCTATTGAAAACCTTAAAAAACAAGGTGTAACGTTTAAGGTTTGTGCTAACACTCTTAGAGGTAAAAAAATTGATATCGATCAGCTATATGATGCTGAAGCAGCATCAGATGTTGTACCTAGCGGTGTGGCTGAAATTGCAAAACTTCAAGGCAAGGGTTTTAGTTACTTAAGACCTTAAGCTTTACTCAGTTTTCTGTGTGATGCCTGTGGAACTTACTGCTAATGTTGTTCTCCACACACAAGTGTCATGCAGATTTAAGCCTGAATCATATCCATTAACATCGCCATTCGCATTAAGTCAGATAAATTATCTGCTTGCATCTTTTCCATAATTTTAGAACGCCTAGCTTCGACTGCTGACTGTGTTACAAATACTTTCTCAGCTATCTGCTTATTTAAATAACCCTCAATAACCAGTTGGAAAACCTCTTTTTCTTTATCTGATAAATACTCATATTTTTCTCGCACCTCACTAAGCTTCACATTCTCGCCCCTGAAGTTTGCATCAGCTTCTAAAGCTTTATAAACTATGTCAAGTAGCTTTTGATTATTAAAGGGTTTTTCAATAAAATCAATGGCTCCTTGTGAAATTGCACGTACAGCCATTGGCACATCGCCATGGCCAGTAATCATAATAATAGGCGGTTGGATCGTCTTCTCTGATAACTTTTGCTGCAAATCCAGACCGCTCATCATTGGCATTCTAATATCAGTAATAACGCAACCAGGGATATTGGCATCGAACTGATCTAAATATTCTTGTGCTGATGCAAATGATGTAGCATTAAGACCGACCGATTCCATTAAATATAAGATAGAATCGCGAACGGACTTTTCATCATCTATAATAAAAACAATAGTATTATTCATTCTCTTTCATCCTTAATGGTAAATTAACTGCAAATCGAGAACCTTGTTTTGAGGTAGCTTTCAGATAAATCTTACCATAATGCCTTTCAACAATACTACGAGTAATCGATAAACCTAAACCCAAGCCGTCCTTTTTATATGATGAGAACGATTCAAACAAGTGCTCTCGCTCCTTATCCTCGATGCCACCACCAGTATCCTCAATTAAAATTTCTAATATATTATCATGGACGCTTGTAGATATAGTAAGCACCCTATCGCCTTTATTTTCAAGCATAGATTCGATGCCATTCTTGCATAAATTAATCAACACCTGATCTACCTGGATAGGTTGCGCCATAATCTTTGGAATGTTGTCTGATAAACGAAGCACTAACTCAATATTTGCATCTTTAATATTAGTTGACATTAAAGTCATAACCCCTTTAATTCTGTCATTAATATCAACCTTTGAAAGTTCTAACTGGCCTTTATCTAACAAAGTCCTCATATGACGAATAACACTTGAAGCATGTTCCGCTTGTAAGGAAATAATATCAAAAACATCTAGCATTTTTTCAGTAGAGCATTTGCCTGCTTCTATCATTTTAGAACTCGCAAATGCGCTAGTGGTAATCGCTGTTAGCGGTTGATTCAACTCATGAGCTATCCCTGTTACCAATTCACCCAATGTATTTTGACGCGCAACATGTTCAAGCTCATGTCTATGTTTTTTCAGAATCTGTCTTTGCTTTAAACGATTGCTAATGTCTCTAAAAACCACAACACTGCCCGAAATATTACCTGACTTATTGATAATAGGCGTCACACTATATTCAACAGCAATACTCTTACCATCTTTTTTCCAAAAAATGTCTTCTTTCACAAACCTTGCTTTTCCATCTGAGAATGTGTTGTATACAGGGCATTCTTCCTCAGGAAATGGTGTGCCATCGGCATGTGTGTGATGAAGAATTTCATGCTGCATTTGTCCAATCATATCCTTCTCTTCCCAGCCAGTGATAAAGGTTAAAGATTGATTGATAAACGTACAACGTCCTCCTAAATCTACTCCATAAATACCTTCTGAAACAGAATTAAGTACCATGTCATTTTGCTGTTCAACAAGGAAATTTACACTATTTAACCGATTATTCAGTCTTGCAACCCACAAGCCTGTTACTATCGATAATAATAACAATGCGGCCACTAAAAGAGAAGCCACTAGGTTATCTTTTATATATTGCAACAAACTTACTTTACCATAATCTTTATAAACACCAATACGCAAGCTTTTCATCAGACTGTGTATTGGCTGGTAGTCGATTGGGGTAACCCACTCCCAATACCCTCTAGCCTTTGCTGCATTCGAACCTGGTTGCATTAATAATAATTGAGTAGCCACATCTTTGGCAATAGATTTTGAGATATGGCTTGTTTTAACAAAAGCCCACTCCGGATAAAGCGAAGTACTCAAAAGATACGGGAAGTTTTCCACTTTTTGAGCATTAAGAATTTTCAGATCTTCTAGTTTTATTTTGTTTTCGTCAACCAGCCTCTCAATGACACCTGTTCTGACTATGCCTATCTCAATCCCACCACCTAGTACCGAGTTGACAATATTTTCTTGAACACCTAAAAAGGAAACATCTAATTCTTTAAATACGTCAATATTATGATTAACTAATTCGTTATATCCGATTAACCAACCCCCCAACCCTTTAGGTGTTGCACCTGCAATGGAACGACCATTAACCTCAGACAAATTAGCAATATCACTATCAGCACGTGTAAAGATTACTGAGCCAAATTCAGATGACTTTGATTCATCTACCAACGTTAAGATACTGGTGGCACCGTATTTGACTTGTAACTCAACAAAACTAATTGGCTGAGTAATAACAAAATCTACTTTCTGTTGTTCTACCAACTCTTCTAGATATTGAATTTCGCTTGGCTCTACCGGAACGACACTAAATTCGTGTTGAGGTATAACTCGATTTAAATAATTTATAGTTGGTTGCCAAGTTTTACTCGCATATTCTTCACCAGAAAATGCCAAAACTGCTATTGGGATATCTTTGGATAAAGATACAAAAGATAAGCACAATAATAGAAGGCTTACAGTTAACTTTAAGAATTTTAATTTGAATGAAAAGAACATTCTATTCATGCTAAAAAAGACAATATAGCCATTGTAGTATATTAATACGACTTAAATTAAAAAGAAATACATCACCGTGTCAAAATTAGTACAAATACCAAAAACCAATCTTTTTT
>DTVJ01000258.1 GCA_012963565.1 Piscirickettsiaceae bacterium | reverse complement strand
ATTAACTGAAAAGATGGAGTCTATTGTGGTGGACGGGAACAAACGCAAGTATGCGAAACTCTCTCGTCCTCTACGATTCTATGGCGGGACTACGTCTGCTGTAGAAGTAGGCTGCAATCTCAGATGTAAATTCTGTTTCAGTGATAAACCTGTATTTAAACCACAGTCTACTGGGAAGTTTTATACGCCTCAACAGGTGTTTAATGCACTTGATAAAGGAGCTAAACGCTATGGACATAAACTCATATCAGCTTCAGCATCAGAGGGAACACTGGGCAGAGAGCATCTATTTGAACTACTAGAACTGGTTGACCAGTCAGACTATGTCTATATCCTAGAGACGAATGGAATGACATTAGGTAATGACCCTGAGTTTGCACAACAGCTGTCAAGGTTCAAGAATCTACACGTGAGAGTCTCAATCAAAGGCACGAATGAGGATGAATTCCACGAACTGACGAGTGCCATACCATCTAGCTATCAACTACCATTTAAAGCACTGAAGTATTTGATTGATGCAAAGGTATCGTGTAATGCCTGTGTAATGGTTTCATTCAGTGATAAAGCAGGTATTCAGCAGGTAGAAGATAGGCTATATAAAGTCTACCCTGGACTGTTAAAATCACTTGAAAAGGAACACATTACGCCGTTTCCAAAGGTGGCTAAGAGGCTAGCTAAAAATGGCTTAAAACCTAATTCTATAGCCTTTAAAGGCAAGGTAGTGAATCTGTGAGTATTATCGGCGCGGCAGTATATTTATTAGTTGTATATGTCTTTATTCCAGCATACTTTATTGATGCTATAGGATTATGGATGTTTCTACTTTATCCAGTGTGGATTGTGGGTGCGTGGTATTTTATAATAGAGGACGATAGTGAGGATGACGATTCTGGGAGTCCTAGTAGAGGAGATGCACTAAGTTGGGGTTTTATGGTTCTAGTGCCAAGTGTAATATCAGCTATTGTGTTTCTTCTCAAGCAGGTAATTAATTAAAGGCAAGGTAGTGAATTTATGAATTTGTATAGAAGATTTAGAGAGGGACTTGTAATGAATTATTACAATGAGCTGACAAAAGATAAAAACGAAGTTCTATTTAGCCCTAGCTACAGTATGTCTGGTGTCAGAGGTGCTGTCAGAATTATGGTATTTTCTTTGATTGTCTCTGTTGTATCACTACCTATCGGTGCAAGTATATTTTA
>DTVJ01000257.1 GCA_012963565.1 Piscirickettsiaceae bacterium | reverse complement strand
AGCCACGATTATTGTCGTGCATAAATGCTGACGCTGATGTAGCTGCTACTACTGTCGCAATTGCGATTACTTTTGTAATGTTTTTCATTTTTTATTCCTATTAGAATTATAATTTATATTGATTTAAGCAAGCATAAACACTAACTTGCGTGTCATCTTACACCATTTAGTCTAAGACACAAGTCTATTAACAAAGGCTAATTTTATTCAATCAAAAAATAAGGCATCTGGATTGAATATGAGATTTTTTTTAAAGAACTACAAGATAAATTTTAGAACATGAAAAAAGCACTAATTAAAGTGCTTTTTTTCTTCCTGTTGTATTTTATATACGTGAACGCAACAATAAAGTAGCTTGTTGAAACATTAACGCTACTTGGGATGCACAAATACCTTTTTTAATTAGTGAATATGCCCTATTTTTTATCACTTTATTATTTTCAATTTGATTCATATGAGATATCCTATTTGAAAAAATAGATTTCATACTAGCACATAATTAACGGTCATAATGACGTATTTTATTAAATAAAATTAGATGAGTTTTTTTTCATATGTTTGGTGTCTATAGATTGAGTTTTAAACCGCTATAATCAAAATTAAAATTACAGTAAAACAATGCACAATCAATTTGACTGCAGTGTAGTTTACAGCTGAACTTTATATTTTTAGTGCCTTTGCCATTTGACTTATTTTGTAGTAGACTGAAACAGCGTTAGTACTAAAAAAGGGGGAGAATATGTATTCTAAATGCAAGCCGTACGTTATTAATGCAGTTGCAGGTGAGCCTATATCTATTTGCCAGTGTGGTGCAACTAAGACACCACCTTATTGTGACTGTACTACCGAAGGAGGTAGTTGTGAATGTTGTAACGCAGGAGTGAATAATAATCCTTTAGAGTATATTGCAAAAACTGATGAGCAAGTTTACATATGTGGCTGTGGTAAATCTTCAAATATGCCTTTTTGTGATGGTTCTCATAATAAATAAATTATATATAAATATTCACCCTCTTCAATATCAGAGGTATTAAGTTAACGATATAGGTGTTTTATATTGTTATTAAATTCTAAAAAAGCATCGCTATTACTTTCCAGAATCATATCGTATGCATCATTAGCATCGTTAGTGCCTCTTTCAAATTCTAAGCTAGGATTTTGTATCATTGGCAGAAGACGTTGTAAGCTGGAGATTGAGG
>DTVJ01000256.1 GCA_012963565.1 Piscirickettsiaceae bacterium | reverse complement strand
GTACCGATACAGGTAACGCATTTGTGATGATGGGCCCAGACTCTATCACCGGTGAATTCAATGGTTTCTTAAACATTGTTCCTGACTTAGCCTCAGTTGCTGGAGGTTTTGTATATAACTTTTCCGACGCGGCGGGTGGTACTATGACCCTTAAAGACATGATGGGTGTGACCGTTGGCCAATTTGCTGGCATGACGAATCCTCAGATCGTCGGAGGAATGCAACCATTGCTAGGAGCGAATGGTGCACAAATGAACGATTCGATTAACGCTGGTTACGATGGTGCTCAAATTTTGGGTGGATTTGCAATGAATTACAACACAAACCTATCTAATGGAACAAGTGCTACGGATTTTGGGCTTGTTAAAGATTCTGCATTTGAATACATGGGAAATGCTACGTTTTCTACATTTGATGCTTTTGCCGGGGCTAGTTCTGAGTATGTGTACAACATGCCAGCATCTGATGATGTTGACTTTGCAATTAAAACATCACAAACTACTAAGAGTGGTGTGAACTATTCACTTAACTTCTCAAACAGTTATGACAAAAATCCGATTATCGATATTTCCTGGACGGGTGCTGATGGTGAAAATTTAACAACAACAGCAACTACAATTGGGTGGATGGATATGATGACCCCTGTTGCTCCTGGAACTGGGAATTACGATACTACAACTCTATCACTAACAGGTGATATTAGTGGAGATTCTTATGGTGCTAGTGGTACTGCTCAAGTCCCGGCAAATCTTCAATTTGAACAATCTGTAGTAAGAACCAAGAACCTTGGTGGTTCATTCGACACTTCAGTTGAGATGGCTGGCTTAGGTCCAGTGGTTATTCGTGGTGAAGCACTATATACAATGGACGGTAAGCAACCGGTAATTGACAAAGCATTATTTGCTATCGGTGACTTACCAGGTGCGTTAACTATGTTAAATGCCGATCGCTTTAAGTTTGTACTAGGTGCAGACATTACAGTACTAACGAATATGTTGGTTTCAGGCCAGTATATTTCAGATCGCAATCTTAACTTTATTGATGGAAATACAGATACTGGAATATATTCAACTGATTATGCAACCATGCATTTATCTAACGGCTTCAATAAAGCCATCGAAGATAAACAGTACTATTCATTATTCTTCTCTAAGCCATTCGGTGAGTCTGGCCAGCATAGATGGAACAACATCACTATGGCA
>DTVJ01000255.1 GCA_012963565.1 Piscirickettsiaceae bacterium | reverse complement strand
TGAAATTGCATCACATGGACTAAAACACCAACACTTGCCTAGTTTAGGTGATGAAGAGGTACATGAAGAATTTGAGTTGTCAAAGTCAAGTCTAGAGAGTTTAATTAATGATGAGGTGGTTTCTTTTGCTTATCCCTACGGTGATTATGGGGAAAGGGAAGAGATTTTAGCGTATGAAGTTGGATACGATTTTGCTATTGGTACTGTTAATGGTCCACTCAAATTAACAGATAATTTTTATGCGATTCGCCGTATACAAATCTTCCCAAATGAAGACAAGTTAGGTTTTTGGAAAAAAACAAGTGGCTTCTATTTGCGCTTATGTAAACTAAAAGGTAAAGATTTTTAAGCGCCTATCTCAAAAATAAAATAAAGTATTATTTTTTTAAAATGGCAACAAAATTCCCGTCAGCCTCTTCAAAGCATGGAAAGAAAGCAATGTTTTTATAGCCTATTTTTTTAGCAAAGGTCTCTAAGTTATTTGGACTAAAGAGGTGCAAATGTTCTAATGGTTTTAACGCACCCCATTTTTCTTTTTCATCTATTGCCTGTTGGCAAGAAGTATCTGGTGTTTGGATAACAAAAATACCATTTGGTGACAACATTTCATAGATTGTTTGCATTTCTTTGACTGGATCTTCCAGGTGTTCTATCACATCTATAGCGGTAATAATATCAAAAGATGTATTGTTAAACTTGAGGTGAAAGTCGTTAATTTTTCCGATGATAGTTTGATTGGCAAACTCTTTGTAGAGATTTCTAAATGCACCTAAAAGCTCACCAACTACTTCTATGCCATACACATTCCAAGATTTTTTAATGGCACTAGCAAGCAAAAAACCTTTATTACAACCTATATCTAAAAAATTAACCTTTATTGGATTACCACTTTGCTCCTGTATGAAGTTAACAATGGTATCTGCTCTGCGTGTTAAGGTATCGAAATTCTTATGATTCTTAAATGTCCTAAATGGCAACATTAATTTTCTTCTAAATGATTTTAGCAATCCACCATCATACGAGTGTTGTAATATATCCCAACTTTCTATAACATCAACAAAAACAAGGTTACAATCAGTGCATTGCATATACTTATAATGATCAATATTGCAGTAATGCTGAAAGTTACTTTTATTGCAAATAAAACATTGATTCATAGGTTTGTGTATATATAAATCCAAAAATTAATTTTAGCATTAATAA
>DTVJ01000254.1 GCA_012963565.1 Piscirickettsiaceae bacterium | reverse complement strand
TGGCGATTTTTAGAGGAATCCTAAGAAATATTAAGCCTTTTAATAAAGAATAAAAAGACTTAATTTATCTAGACAAATAATCCAAATAAATTGAACTCAGAAATATAAACAATCAATAAACCTAGCGATAAAAATGGAATGAATGGGGTTTGTATTTCTTTTTTACCGAACAAGTTATAAATTGCAGGAATAAGTGCAAGAATGGCTGCAACAAAAATCGCTGTTACCCCTAACTGAATCCCTAGTAACCCACCAATCACACCAGCAATTGGTATATCGCCTTCACCTAGAGCTCTTTGATTCTCTAGTTCTGGATTGTCAGTGATTCTAGCCTTGATGGTTTGGATATAGAAAGTGGTCACCAATTCTAATAAAACAAATCCACCCATAAACATCAACGTTGCCATAGTATCACCAACCAACAAGGTGAAAATAACAACGATAATCAGCAGATAACTAGGCACAGATTGGTATTTAAAATCTATGAAAGATAAAACAATCAGTGTGTAGAAAATACCAAGAAGTAGGAAAAATTCATAGTTTGATGGTTGTTTTTGGAATATTAACAAAGTAACAGCAGCAGTTAATAATTCAACAATAGGATAGGTGACAGAAATACGTTCCGAGCAACTAGAGCACTGACCCTTAAGTAGCAGATACGAGACAATAGGGATATTTTCATACCACTTAATTGAATAAGAACAATGAGGGCAGAAAGAGCTTACTGGGTTGAATAATGAAATACTCAAAGGTAGGCGATGAATCAAAACATTGAGGAATGATCCAAATATTAATCCGGCGATAAAAACAATTGTATATAGCTCCATTTGCTCCATTTTATCTTAATAACCATTGTTTTAATGATACAATCAAACCTCATATAAATGGCAAGTCATCAATTTTGTGAGGGAAATAGATGTTTGAAGTTATAGAGAAATATACCAATGAGTACAAATTTTCCGATATTCATCTTAAGGAAGATAAGCCACTAGTATTGCGTATTAATGGCGATATGACTACGCCAAGTGAAACTATTATTTCTGCATCTGAACTCCAGGAATTCGCCAATCAGTCGCTCAACGAAAAGCAAAAAACTCGCCTCGAAGAAGTCCGTGATGTTGACCTAGCCATTGAGGTTGGGCCTTATCGTTTTCGTGCCAACTTTTTTTATACTTCTAATGGCTTATCTGCAGTATTAAGAAAGATTGAAACAG
>DTVJ01000253.1:944-1215 GCA_012963565.1 Piscirickettsiaceae bacterium | reverse complement strand
CTAAAACTGTAGTTATTTTTATAGGTTTCATACTATGCCTTTAATTTAACAAAACCACACTGTATTAGAAATTCAGCCCATTTTATGTCAATAGGTTCATCAATATTTACAATGTGGCGTTCAACCAGAAAAGCTCTAGTTTTATCTGTAATAATATCCTTATTATTTAGCAAGCACTCTTTGGTTATAGCGTAACAAATACCATTTCTTGCATAAAGAGTTTCTAATTGCTGACGAGCCGTAATATCTTTTCCTCTCTGCTCATAATGCT
>DTVJ01000253.1:0-907 GCA_012963565.1 Piscirickettsiaceae bacterium | reverse complement strand
AGTATCTAACGGACTTACACAAACTACTGAGTCTGCATTATTTTCAACCAACTCTCTGCAAACACCTTCAATATCTGAAGCTATCCTAAATGGAGATGTTGGCTCAATAATAAGCAATATGTCAAATTCTGTATCGAATACTTTTTCCGACTCTTGAAGAGCGTGCACCATTGTATCAATTGCCGTTGCATTATCGCTACTCAATAAATCTGGACGTAAAAATGGAACCTGTAAACCATATTTTTTACCTTCATCTGCGTATCTATTTGAATCAGTAGATAGTACTTTTGCATCAAGCCAGTCCAACTCATTTAAACATTCTGCTGCTCTAGCAATCAATGAAAGACCCCCAAGAATCTTCATGTTCTTGTCACGCACACCTTTACTGCCACTCCTAGCAGGGACAACAGCTAACACTCTTTTACCTAAATACATTTAATGAATTTTATACAAGAAAAGTTACATTGAAAATAGATAATAAAAAAGATTAAACTTTATGTGCCCAAACTATGTAACTCATAGGGAATGCTTTATCTGGCTTTACTAAATTTTTTCTAAATTTCTGGTCCATCTCTTGCAAATATGGAAAATGTTCATGATAAAACCATTCCATTTTTTCTTTTCTAAGATCTTCAGGTAAATATTCAAATGCATTCTGCCAAACATATGCTATAACATCAAATACACCTGTGCCAAATTCATAACTATCAAACTTTAGCCCGTGCTTTTCGAACATAACTCTCATTCCTTCATGCGTATACCTAACATAGTCATCTGGCATATGGTGAAGTTCACGAACTAGCCCTTCAAAAATTAAGCATTTTCCACCTTTTTTAAGCACTCTAGTAAATTCCTGAAACATTTCATCTTGATTCTTTTCATGATGTATAACATTTGGCACAATAAT
>DTVJ01000252.1 GCA_012963565.1 Piscirickettsiaceae bacterium | reverse complement strand
AACTTGTATTTAAAAGAGGTTCGTTGTTCAAACCTAAAACAAAATCAGATGGATTGCACAATTGAGTTAAACGATGATACAACTCCTCTTCATTAGAACAGCCGCTGGGCATCAGCCTATGGTGTCACTATCTGGTCGTTATATAATTTTCTTTAATGGTGAAATATACAATCATCAATCTTTACGAAAAGAGTTGCAAAAAATAAAGAATGAATTTATATGGAAAGGAGGCTCTGACACTGAAACTTTACTTGCTTGTTTTGATACATGGGGAGTAGAAAAAACGTTAAAAAAAATAGTAGGGATGTTTGCTATAGCATTATGGGATGTTAAAAAAAGAAAACTGATATTGTCTCGTGATAGATTTGGAGAAAAGCCCCTTTATTATGGTTATTCATCAGGTTTATTTGTATTCTCCTCTGAATTAAAGGCTATAAAAGCAATGCCAAATTTTCATGGTGAGATTAATCGTGATGCCCTGTCAAATTACTTACGCTATCTTTATGTGCCAACACCACAATGTATTTTTAATGGTTTATCAAAACTGGAAGCAGGAACGTGGGTAGAGATATCATTAGATCAAGTTGAAAATCGTCAGTTGCCAGATCCAAAGGTTTACTGGTCCGCACTTGAACAAGCCATCATTGGTGAAAACAGTCCAATTGAATTTTCATCAGATGAAGAGGCAATTAATAAATTAGATTATTTATTATCATCCTCTATTAAAGGGCAAATGTTATCTGATGTTCCTTTAGGGGCTTTCTTGTCTGGAGGTGTGGATTCCTCAACAATTGTAGCACTTATGCAGTCACAATCAAAGTTTCCCGTCCAAACTTTTAGTATTGGTTTCGATGAAAAAGGTTTTAATGAGGCTCAATATGCTAAGGCTGTTGCTAAACATCTAGGGACCAACCATACAGAATTATATGTTCAGTCTCAAGATGCTATTGACGTAATACCCAGCCTTTCAGAGATATACGACGAGCCTTTTGCTGATGCTTCACAAATTCCGACATATTTAGTATCAAAACTCGCAAAAAGTAGTGTAACTGTTGCATTATCTGGTGATGGAGGAGATGAACTATTTGGAGGTTATAACCGTTATTTTTTTGCTAACGGTCCGTGGAAAAAAATAGAATATATCCCCTTAGTTTTAAGAAAATATTTAGCTAGAGCTATAGTTTCAGTTAGCCCATCGAAATGGGATAGCTTATAT
>DTVJ01000251.1 GCA_012963565.1 Piscirickettsiaceae bacterium | reverse complement strand
CTGCCACGTTAATAAATTATTAAACCAAAAAAATTATAAATCAATAGTATTTGATAATTTGATTTATGGTCACAAAGAGTCTGTTAAATGGGGCGAGTTTGTCTTAGGAGATACAAATAATTTAGATCGAATTAGAGAAACATTCCGCAAATATGACATAGATGCAGTCATGCATCTTTCAGCGTATGCGTATGTTGGTGAGTCTGTAGTTGATCCTGAGAAATATTATATAAATAATGTGGTAAATACGCTTAATCTATTAAAGGTGATGCGTGAATTTGATTGTAAATATTTTATATTTTCATCAACGTGTGCAACATATGGGAACCCAGAATATCTTCCTTTAGATGAACATCATCCACAAAACCCTATTAATCCATATGGTCAAAGTAAATTAATGATTGAAAAAATTATATCTGACTATTCTTTAGCATATGACTTAAAGTATGTTTCGCTTAGGTATTTCAATGCAGCAGGAGCAGATACTGACTCAGAGATAGGAGAAAGTCATGATCCAGAGACACATTTGATACCGCTTGCATTAGACGTCGCTAATGGAACAAAAGAATGTTTGGATGTGTTCGGATTGGATTATAAAACCAGTGATGGAAGTGCAATAAGGGACTATATTCACGTATCTGATATTGCTAATGCGCATATATTGTCACTTGAGTACCTAAAGGAAGGCGGAGATTCAAATGTTTTTAATTTAGGAAATGGAGATGGTTATTCTGTTCTAGAGGTAATCGATGTAGCAAGCAGGATAAGCGGAAAACAAATTAAAACAAAGATATGTGATAGAAGAGAGGGTGATCCTGAAAGACTTGTGGGGGATGCCACGAAGGCAAAAGAAATATTAGGTTGGACCGCAGAAATTTATCGTCTTGAAGATATTATTTTGAGTGCTTGGAATTGGCACAAAAAAAAGTTATATTAGTATGTCAAAAAGAATTTTAGTTTTGTCTCCTCATCCTGAAGGGGTAGCTCCTGGACAAAGGTTGAAATATGAGCAGTATTTTGATTATTTTAGAGAGGATGGTTATGAGATTACTGTATCTCCATTTAGGGTGATGCCGTTTGAAAAAATTGTGTATAAAAAGGGCTATTTACTTCAAAAGATTTTTTTTACATTAGTAGGTTATGTTAAGAGAATTTATGATTTGATGAGGCTACCATTTTATGATGGAGCATATGTATTTTTATATGTCACTCCATTTGG
>DTVJ01000250.1 GCA_012963565.1 Piscirickettsiaceae bacterium | reverse complement strand
ATTTTGGATATTTTATAAAATACCTTGTTGTCCATAACTCCATCTTCATAAGCAAAAATTACTAACCACCCAACAAGTATCATGTGCAAATAAAGTCTTATAGGCTCATAGGAGCCAAATAGTATCATCAAAACCGTTGAAAATGCTATACCTGTAGCTATTATTGTTTTTTCAAGGTTAATCTTTTTAAACAAAACATAGAAAACCATCCCCATAAAAATCAACAATATGGGATTATTTATAAATACTTCATTAAACCCGTACAATAATTGTTCAATATGATCTCTTCCACCCATGGATCTACTTGTCACTCCATGATTATCCTGAAAACCCTTCCCTCCTAAAAAATACCACAATACGGGAGTTAGTATAGGTACTAACAATGCCCACTTAATAGAGTTATTTATCTTAATATTTTTATCAATAATGCTATATGCTAACAAAGGAAAAAATATCATTGTCCATGGTATAGCTCCTTGCTTGGTTAGTGCGGATAGACAAACAAGAATAACAGATGCTAATACAATTGAATTATGTGAAATATGAACACTAGTATTAAGCTTGCCATTGGAAACTGAAATTATTAGAGCTAACGATGAAAGCAAGAAGCCTCCCATTAGTGTATCTGCATACACTTTTTTATACTCATATCCCACACCAATAATCAACATGACAATAACAAATGCTATAAAGAAAATACCAGTATATTTTTTGCTTCTCACGAAAGAATAAATTACAAATATGGTTGAAACATATATTAGTGAAAAAGTAAATTTGATTGGGAGTTGATAGTCAATATTTCCAAGGAATTTATAACAAAACGCGATAAAAGATGATAGAGCTAATGGATAGGGAGCGCCAGTAAGTTTAAATGTAACAACTTGATCAAAATAGATTTGTTTAGCCCAAAGATTCCAACTATATATTTCATCGGCATGTTGAAAAGCATCAAACCCAAGAAATATCATTAATGGTGTACTTGCAAAAAAGATAAGAAACAAGGCAATAAAATCAGTCCTTGACCATATGCTAAGCTTCTTAATTTGGTTTCTATATATGTTATATATTCTGTATACAGAGATTAGCGTCAGTGCCCCTATTAATATAATTACACTATGATGGTTAAATTGATTAAACAATGATAAAACATATTGAGATGCCACAACAATAGATATACTGATAAAAGGTATGGTTGCAGCTGTTCTTGGAGTTAGGATAAATT
>DTVJ01000249.1 GCA_012963565.1 Piscirickettsiaceae bacterium | reverse complement strand
TAATTTACCCTACAATTTTAAGCAAAAAAAAACCCACCATAAATGGTGGGTTTTTTTATCTCACAAAAAGTGAGTTTATTTATTAACTTTAGAACTTCCACTTAACTGTTAAGCCAGAACCATACTGTACGTAACTAGAAGAATGACGTCCATCAACATTAACACTGATTTCTGTATCACCCTCTGGTGTCGTGTAAGTGTAGCCTAAACCAACATCAACTTTAGTGGAGTCAGTTTCAACACCTGTAGTTGTGAATGAAGCTCCGCCTGCGTTAAATGTTGAAGTTGAATCAGCAGTGTCATCACCAAAGTTGTGTGAAACACCAACTCTAACCTCAGGACGACCTATACCACCATCAGCATTAACTGTCTTACCAGTCATCTTAACACCAACCTTACCTTCAACGGTATTTACATCAGTTGGACTAACCACAAGATTCATGTTTCCAGCGCCAGTTTCAGTATAAGTATCTGCACTTAAGTGTGAGAACGTTAAACCTACAGTTGGAGTAATTGTAACACCATCATCTTCCTTAGGCCAACCAGCCTCAACATCTATAGAGAATAGTCCACTATCATAGTTAGACGATGCAGTACGATCTACCGCGCCAACAAGAATACGTCGAGTACCTGTATTATCATTGAATGAGTATGACGCAACACCCTGTAAATACATACCATCAGCGTAATCTTTATTTGCATAAACCATAACTTGTGTCGTATCTATATCTTCAGTAGTCTTGGTTGTGCTATCTTTACCATCAACATCTGTATTAGCAAAACTTCCTGCAATACCAATACGAGTTGTACCATCTGCACTCATTCCATCAATACCAATCGCAATACCTTGTCCATCTGCATCGTAACCAGATACACTACTAACAGTATCTTGATCTATACTTGCACCGAATATTTGTAGCCACATTGATTCATCCTTTGCAGCACCACCAGCGTTCATGCCTTTTCCTAAACCAGTCTGTCTCAAATACGCCATACGTGTATTGGCTGTATTTACAGAAGATCCAGAGATTGCTGCTGAAGCCGCTGCAGCGCCTGCAGTTGATGGAGACATTGTTTTAATTGCCGCATTAATTGTAGCATCAGTTGTCATACCAGCTAACGCCTGGAATACTGCTGTATCAGCGGCAATTGCTGTTTTAGAAGCATCATAAACCGTCTGAGTATTACCTGTCTGTCCTAAGCTACTTGAAGATCTGTAAGT
>DTVJ01000248.1 GCA_012963565.1 Piscirickettsiaceae bacterium | reverse complement strand
ATATGATAAGTACCTGATTTAACAATACCTTCTTCTAAAAACCACGATTCAGCCACCGAATGCTGGAAATACAAATCTGCATAATCAACCCCCTTAACAGCTAAGGAAGATAACAGTGATGTGATTTTTTCTTGATTTAAGTGATGGTTATCTAGTAGTTGTTCAATCATAATTATTCAATGATAGGGTCATCCCATGGACCAGTAATTTTATACTCAAACTCAAGTATGTCACCCATAATGGAGTCGATTAATTTACCTTCAAACAGCGCTTCATCTGCTATCCAAATACCCAGCCCGATCAAACCGCCGCCTGCTAAGGCGGTGGCAGCGGGCACCGCATCACCCACAGCGGGTATGACTTTGGCTCTCATGTCGTACTCCTGATCAACAATATTGCTCTGTCCAGTTAGTTCAATCACCCCTGATGTTGCATTAAGTTTAAAGTGCTCAATTTTTGCCAACGACTGACCAATGGTCAGGTTTGCTTGGATATCATCATAAGCAAAACCTTTTTCGGTGATATCGCCAACATCACGCTTTAAGCGTTTTGCAATGGACTTAATATTAAGCAACGACAAAATACGACCGATATTAGGGTCTTTGTCAGTAAATACTCCTTCTTTAACATTCATCCCTACTACTCCAGTAATATCGTTTAGATTAATGTTCCATGGCGCACAATCACAAAATAATCGAATGTCAAAATTAAACTCGCCACCCTTAACTTTTTCTTTGATATTTAATTGCTCTAAAAATTCACTCAACTGCTGACCTTTTGCGCTTGCCCTAATACTTGTCTTTCCACTTGGATACCAGCCACCATTAAAACTCAATAACTCCTTGCCTTCGAATTGTAAATGACTGATGAGCAATAAATCCTGCTCAGAGGTTAACTCTACTGTTAGATCTGGTAACTGATATTCATCGACATAAATCCCCTTAGAACTTAAGTACATACTTGGAATATCACTCGGATTAACATTCCATTCGCCTTTGAGTGCATCGATTGTTGTGACCTGTAAACCTTGTAATTCAACACTAGGACGTCCGCTATCATTGAGTGTAATTTCTGCATTACCTTTAATATTTTCAGATTCAACCCTAACACGCCAAGATTGATTCAACATCTTTCTAATGTAAATCTCAAAATTATTAGCATCATTTATCAATTCAACTCTAAATGGAGACAAATAATCATCACTTAGGTTGTTTGGATTAATACGGATCTCAAACGGTATACCACTAATATCACCTACACCTACAGAAGTAATTAGCCCATCATGAAAAGCCAATTCTGAATAATAATTCTCAATCGTCACTGCACCATCTAGTGTAGTCAGGTGATTGTCTTGAATGTACAAATCAATATCTAAGACTGGTTTCCTTTTATCTAGTGGAAAAACAAGCTTCATATTGCCAGTTACTTTACCGGCTAAGGTGAATTGATGCAGCACTTCCTTCACTGTATTGCTCAGCGGCGCACGTTGCAACAATTGTATAATTCGCTCACTACGAGTGTTAATTTTTCCAATGACTTCAACTTCTATTTTTGGTTTACTCATGTCTAGAATTTGAACTTTAATATCATTCAGTTCCATGCCGTTTAGTTGCGTACTATTCACTATTACCACAATCTTTTGGCCATCAGTTTCAATCGTTGCATCTAGATGCTTAAGGCTATTCCAGTTGGAATTAAATAACAACTCGGTATCTTTTAATTGAGCACTAAATCGAGTGACAACCGGTGTTACTTTTGATAAATTTTTCTTGATTTGAAATTGTGCATCTTTTAATTCTCCAGAGATAAAAGCACGCTTTATCCAGGCAGACGTGTTATCACCTAACAGGTGCGACGGAAGGTACTTGGCAAGATCATTAGTTTGCATTTGCTCTATGTGACTGACGAATTCCACTACATTGTCACCTGCATCATTAAAGAATTTAAGATGGCCATTGAGTGATAAATCATCGTTACTAATCATTAATGGCACCGTTAAGAATATATCTCGATCAGATTGAATCGTTGAGAAAGTGGCAATGATATCTGCTTTGCCTAACTTGATATTTGGCAAGCTAAAATCTAGGTTTTGATCTGATATTTTTAATGATAATTGCGTCTGGTCTCTCACCAGTGAGATTGGCGCAAGCTCATAAGTCTGCTTATCTTTGATTAAGGTTTTATTGATCTTAAGTGATTTAAAAAAACCTAGGATTTGTAGATTTTCTCGAGACACTAACTGCCTAACTTCTTCCACACCAAATTCACGTCCACTTTGCTCAGTATTATAATACAGCGTCAACGTATCAAGATAAACATCACTTGGGCGATAAATGTCATCTAACAAGCTCAATAGATCAATATCCCACTGCAAACGATTAACCGCAGCAATGGTAATATTTTTTTGCGGGGAGCTAATCTTTAAGTCATGAACTTTTAAAGTCAACCCCTCTCTTTCAAAATTAAAACTAATTTTTGACAATGTAATATTTAGATTACTAAACTCAGATAACTGCCTTTCAATCGGCGCTTTGATTAGCGAGGGGAAAGTTACAAAAAAAACGGTGACTAAGACGATTAATAACGCAACACTAGCACTGATCCAAGTGCTTAGCTTAAGTACTTTAACGCCATGAGATAGAGTTTTCTTGATCATCGATGTATAATGCTGTTTTTAAGCATTATAACCTATGGCTATCAACGAATATTTAAAAGGAAAATAACATGTCAGACAACTCATTACATTTCAAAAACTCACTGATTGCCCTTATTGTAATTGCAGCAATCATCTATGGTGTGAACACTTTTTTTACCAACTTAGTTACAATAAAAACAGTTGACACTTCTACACTAGAAGATCGAATCAAGCCAATTGGTCAAGTCTACTTAGAGGGTGATGTTGACGGAACAGCGGTTGTTGCCGAAAAGTCAGTAGCAGTAGCCAAAAAATCACGTAGTGGTGAGTCTGTCTATACGACTTCTTGTGCAGGTTGTCACAGTATTGGTGTGGCCGGTGCTCCAAAATTTGGTAATAAGGCTGATTGGGCGTCAAGACTTAAACGTGGTATGGATGATTTAGTCAAGGTTGCCATTTCTGGCAAGGGTGCAATGCCGCCAAAAGGCACGTGTGCAACTTGTTCAGCTGATGAGTTAAGGGCGGCAATTGAGCATATGGTCCAATAAGATTAACCAATCTTATCCAAAGACTTAGGTATTAGTAAAAATGCCTAAGCTCTTATTTTTTTCTACCTTATCAAAATCAAACACTCGCCCATTCATAGCAACGTAAACACCACTATCTTTGGTTTGTGCAGCATTTAACGCCACACCTAAATTAAACAACGCATCGGAATTATCAATTGAATAAGGAATCATTGCACCAAATAATACAATGGTTTTATCTTGAATTTGATTACCCAGCAACTTAGCAGTCTCAACCATAGTATCAGTACCGTGAGTAATTACGATATTGTCTTCATCGCATTCAAGGCATTTGGATAGAATGAGATTTCTATCCTCGCCGTTCATATCTAAGCTGTCTTTTAAAAATAATATTTCTGGCGAAGTATCCAAACTAACTCTGCCACGTTCTAACATTTGTTCTAGATGAGATTCACTAAATTCTAACTCGCCGCTAAGCTTGTTATAAACTTTATCAATTGTGCCACCAGTAATCAGTAATTTAATTGTCATTGGTGCTTATTTAAATCGGTTCGACTACTCAATCTTGATATATGCAAAGCCTTGAGACTGTAGTTCAGCAATTCTTACTACACCTGATGGTACCGACTCTACTCCTTCAAGTAATTTGGATTTATCTAGCCCAATTCCTGAGCGGGTAATATCACATAATTCTAGCTTAACTTCTTGCACCGAGTTCAATGTCGACAGTCTTCCAGTATTGCTTTCACGTCTTTCTGCCATGGCTTTATCTTCAACAAAAGGAGTTTTTTCTAATTTATCACTGGTCACAAAACGAATGCCATGGGCTACAAATACAATTCGCACATCATATTCAATCATTTCATTTTGATAATACGTCACCATATTATTAATACTCGTTAACATTGCACTAAACCTTCTTGGGTCAGCAAAATCTGCATGATAAACCACTTTGCTCACCTCATCTTCTTCCGCCATGGCAACCGAGCTACCAAAACTTGCGACTAATAAAACAGCCATTAGTAATTGCTTAAACATGTTCTTCATAATATTCTCCAAAAATTAGATCTTTTACAAGAAGACAATATATATCAAATATTCAACTCATTTCAATCTTTTTCCAAAAACATCGGTACCGATACGCACAAAAGTAGCACCATTTTCAATGGCTAACTCCAAATCATTGCTCATACCCATCGATAAAGTATCTAAATTAGGGTATTTTTTGAGTATTTCAGCCATTTTGGTAAAACTTATCTGTACATTGGCAGGATTAGGTATACACATAAAACCTCTTAATGAAATATTTTGGAAATTTTCAAAATGAGAAATAACTTCATCAATTTCATTAACCAAAACACCTGATTTAGTCGCTTCATTGTCAATATTGACTTGTAAAAGCACATTTAATTTGTCGAAATTTTCTGGACGTTGATCATTTAGTCTTTTTGCAATTTTTGGTCGATCAACGCTGTGTACCCAGTCAAAATTCTCAGCAATTTTGGCAGTTTTGTTAGACTGAATAGGACCGATAAAATGCCAAATCAAATTTTGACCTTTTAAAGCATCAATTTTTTCTAAAGCTTCCTGTAAATAGTTTTCACCAAAATGTTGTTGACCTGCATCAATTGCCTGTTGAAGTTCAGTCGTACTTCTAGTTTTACTAACGGCAATTAGGGTGACTTTTTGATTGTGATTAACTACGTTAATCCGATTTTTAACCTTTACTAGATTGTCTTTAATCACGAAATTAAAAGACAGTATTAGCCTCAAACACTGGTCCATCCACACAAACGCGTTTCATCGCTGGGCCATTATCAGTTTGTACTTCTACCACACACCCTGCACAACCACCCACAGCGCAAGCCATGTATTCTTCAAGTGAAAC
>DTVJ01000247.1 GCA_012963565.1 Piscirickettsiaceae bacterium | reverse complement strand
TTTACATTTGAACTTAAAAGTGCAGCAACTGATGCGATTAGTAAATATTTAGTGTTAGTGTTTTTCATGTTATTTCTCCGTTATAGTTATTATAGTTATTTAGTTATTTTAATTTATATTACTAGAGGATTATATCTAGGGGTTTTCCTCTAGTGGTTATCCACAGGGGTGTATTATACATAGGGAATTTAAGAATGCAAACATTATATTAAAAATAAATGTAAATATAATAAAAAAAACCTATAAAGCATTGATATAACAACATTTTAATAGATAAAAAAAGTTTAAATAAAATTAAATAAAGCTCAAAACTCTAAATATTGATACCAATAAGCTATATTTATTAAACTAGATATATTGATTTAATTGGGTATATATATAGATGTAATCCACCAAACATAAAAAGACAGGCGTAAAAAAACCCCAGCCACGAATCTCGTGACTGGGGTTTTTAGCAATAGTGTCTTATTATAAGAATGTAGGATTAGTTGCGTCTAATGTTGTATCGCCTTGTTCTTCTGCAGTTATTGTCGCTGTTACGGTAATTTGGTAGTCGCCTGATTGTGTGGTTGATGCATCACCAATACCTTGTGAAAATAATTTCAGGTCAAACAATCCATCATCACTTGGCATGATTGCTTCAAAGTGTTTTCCAGGACTGTTCAAGGTTTCTCTCGCTGTTACTAGGTCGATCGGTGTGCCTGTTGGAGTGGCACCGCTTTTCCATGCATTTGACGAGCCTGCAAAACTATCATAGCCTGCGATTTCTACACCATATGTGGTTGCTAAGTGATCAAATCGACCTGGGATGACTGCACCTGTTGCATCAACTTCAGCTTTATAGAACACTGGATAATTGTATCCACCAGCTGATGTTAGTGAAGCTGACTTACCACTAAATGCTATACCTACTGCATTGTTGGATGTAATAGTCCACACTGTCTGAATCACACCACCTGAAGCTGCCTCTACTGTATTGTTTGGTTGAGATACACTGATTGATTGTGGATGGTCAAAACTAATCACGACAGAGTCAGTTTCTTCAGAAAACACATTGCTTGAGCTCAATGTGATCGCTGTTACTGCTGCTGCTGTTAATAGTGATAGTTTTATGTTATTTTTCATTTTATAATTGAATGCAATTACAGAAATTGTATGCGCGTATTATACACCAAAAAAGTATATAAGTGTTTGTTAATTAAGATGAATGTTACTGCTAGGAATTTGAAT
>DTVJ01000246.1:875-1232 GCA_012963565.1 Piscirickettsiaceae bacterium | reverse complement strand
TTATTGGTTCGCATGTAGTTGATCGCTTGATTAACGATTCATATGAAGTGGTTGTTTTGGATGATTTATCTACTGGAGCGATGGAGAACCTTAATAAATCTGCTACTTTCTATCAGGGCGATGTCAGCGATAATTATTTGATTAACCAAGTCTTTAAATTCTTGATAATCTGAACTAAACCAATGATCAGGCCCAGGTAGATTTTTATCCAAAGTGAAATGTTTTTCTACTACCCTTGCACCTAAAGTCACAGCTTGTACGGCACTCTCCCAACCTTGAGTATGATCTGAAAAACCAACAGAAACCTTATAACGATCTTGCAATGTTTTTATTTTCTCTAAATTTACATTCTCTGCA
>DTVJ01000246.1:256-839 GCA_012963565.1 Piscirickettsiaceae bacterium | reverse complement strand
ATTGCTGGTGCAATGCAAAATTATCAATTTAGACCTATCTGGCTGAACTGATAAAATCGCATTTACCGCGTCATCTATCTCTTCTTGATAAGCCATTCCTACAGAAATAATAATTGTGGCATCGGTAGATGCCATATATCTTAAAAGCGGTATATGGGATAAATAATCTGATCCATTTTTAATATATTTAACACCGCACTCTATTAAATCATCCACTCCACTCTCAGATGTTGGTGTACTCAAAAAAATTATCCCTAATCTGTCACAGAGTTCAATTAAACTTGGTAGCCATTCTTTTTTAAATTCTGACCTTTTGCATATGTCAAACAATGGCTCAGTAACTTCTTTATCACCATCTTTATAAGTATGTAATATGCTTTTATCTGATAAAAAATCTTCTGTCAAAAAGTTTTGAAATTTAACGGCATCTGCACCCGATTTAGCAGCGGCAATGACGGATTCTTTAGCTAATTGATAATCTCCATTATGATTCAAGCCTATTTCAGCAATGATGAAACAGGGCTGATTTTTATCAATTGCCAATCGGTTTATTGTTTTACACATCACGAACTTTAAAAACCGG
>DTVJ01000246.1:0-220 GCA_012963565.1 Piscirickettsiaceae bacterium | reverse complement strand
ATTATTAATTAACTCAGAGACTATAGGGAAAACCTCATCATAAACCTCTAATAACTTAGTAATATCTTCACTAGTATGAGCATAACTGATATTGTGCGTACCAAGAAACAATACCCCTCTCTTAAAGAATTCCTGAAATAAAAACGTTTTTATCTCCCAACTTGAACAACTTTCTTGATCAGCAATTGTTAGTAACGACCATGATGGGTGACCAATAATG
>DTVJ01000245.1 GCA_012963565.1 Piscirickettsiaceae bacterium | reverse complement strand
CAATACTTTCCAAAGCTCCGTTAGGCTAATAAGCTCGTCGCCTCGATTGACTGGATAAGGCGTGGCAGACTGTGGTTTCTGATTCATATACGGGATTAGTATCTTTTAGAATATGCCGAGTGTTTTAAAACTAGCGAGAGTGATAGCCAATTGCGAGGTGATTTGCGTGACAGAAGTCCAAACCTCCATTGTGGAGGTGCTTTCTGTATCAATCGGCACCACGATGGTATCTCCAGCAGAAATTGTAGAATGTTTATCACCTCGAAAGAATGAGTTGTCATTACTGCTTGCCGTTACCACCGCACCGCTCGACTTAATCACATAAATCTGTTCTAGGTCGGCATTCTTCTTTGCACCGCCACTACGATTAATATATTGCTCTAAAGTTAGTTTTGTGTCAAATAAATGCGAAGTAGAAGAGTTAACCTCACCAATCACCGTTACTTCTTGGGGTTTGGTTGGAATATTAAGAGTATCCCCATGCTTTAAGATTAGATCCGAACTAGTACTATCTACTATATCTGCTAATGAAATTACCATTCGACCTAACGATGGCATTTTTCTTGCATTATCAATAAAGTGCTGTAGTGATTCAAAATTTGTTACTACCCCAAGAGTTCTATCCTTAACTAATTCGCTTTTTTCTAATTCTCTAAGAGAAGACTCTTTCCTTTCTTGTTCAAGCTTTCTAAGAGAATTACGGGTAAAAATCGCGCCTTCTAAATAGGCTGACTGAGTAAACCCACCTGCTCTTTGAAACACAGAAGTGAGTGTCTCTCCGGGAGTGATTGAATAGACTCCAGGATATTTCACCTCTCCAGTCAATGTAATAATACCATCTAAATTATGTTCTAATTCAGGCGAGACTCGAATAATATCACCATCCATCATTTTATAATTTTTAGGGTTTTTTGTTGTTAAGTCGAATTCAAATACTGATTTTCCTTGTCTAGATTTGGTACTTTTAATTATAATATTGGTTTGTTTAGCCGATGACAATACTCCGCCTGATGCTAGTAACACTTGTTTCAAGTTTTCTTGACCCTTTTTTAGCTCATAGATTGCTGGACGGCGCACTTCACCATATACACCCACCGTGGTGTTGATAGGTGGCACAAAGACAACATCGCCAGGTAATAAAGGACGATCGCCACTGGTATCGCCACTGAGTAATAAATCATACAAATCAAAGCGAGAAATCAGTATTTGAATTCGACTTAACAACAAAAAACCC
>DTVJ01000244.1 GCA_012963565.1 Piscirickettsiaceae bacterium | reverse complement strand
AAAAGTATATAAGTGTTTGTTAATTAAGATGAATGTTACTGCTAGGAATTTGAATAGTGAAGCATGCACCGGTTATTGAGCTGTCTTTGCATGGGTTGATAGCAGTACAATTTCGTACTTTGATTAAACCTGAAAAATGCTCTACAATTACCAGTTTGCTCATGTACAAGCCCAGACCTGTACCATTAAGTCCCTTGCTAGAAACATAGGCTTCGAAAATAGTAGGCAGGATGTCATCTGCAATACCATTGCCATTGTCCTGTACTTTGATAGTGATGTTTTCCGAATCAATGCTTGTAAATATTGAAATCTTAGGTTGACTAATGTTTGATTCGATCAGTTCCTCGGCAGAATTTTTAATGAGATTAATAAATACATGTTTGAGCTCACGTTCAAAGCCAATGATTTGAATATTGCTATCAACCTGTTGAGTTATTTGGATAGTATTTTTGTCAATAACACCACTCAATATGGACAGAGCGCCTTCAATACTATCTGCCAAGTTAAACGGTTCTTTTGTTTTTTCAGGATGAAAGAAATTTCTCAGATCCGAAATAAGCTGGTTTTGATCTTCAAGCATTTGATCAACCTTGGTGAATTGATCATCAAAGAACTCAGCATCTTTTTTGGATAATTTAAGTGAATTCATTTTCATGCGAATGATACTCATGCCTAGCATCATAGAGGTGAGTGGTTGTTTCCATTGGTGTACTAACATAGAGATCATCTCACCCATAACGATATGACGAGATTTTGATACCAATAAATCTGTTTTTTGTTGAGAAAGCTCTTCAACTTTTGTTTTTGCTCTTCGAATAGTAAAACCCCACAATGCAATTAAAGCACTAATTAAAATTGCAACTTCAATAATGAGTAGAACATCTTCCTTTTGAAAGCCTAAGGTGACTGGTACCGATCTCCATTTATTTTTGATTCTGTCTATTTCAGTTTGACCGATGTAGTCAAGCTCCTTATTGATAATACTTACCAATTCCGGCCAGTCTTTACGTACGGCAAAGTAAATATGGTCTTGCTGGTTAAAAGCAGGTCCATTTACTTTTAAGTCAGTCATTTGATAAGAATGAAGTAGGGGAGTAGCCGTTTCAAGATCAACAATAGCAATACTCGCTTCGCCAGCCTGTACAGAGCGTAGTGTTTCTAGTACATTAGGTTTAACGATTAGCTCAAGCATTGGCCAATTATCTTTAAGGCGTTGGTGTGATACATAGCCGTTG
>DTVJ01000243.1:602-1243 GCA_012963565.1 Piscirickettsiaceae bacterium | reverse complement strand
TGTTGTTTTTGATGAGCATGGAGGGGTGCAATCTAAAACTGGGTTTCAAACTCTTGTAGATAAAAGTAATGGGGAACTGACTCTAGCCGGACTGGAAAATGCTTTTAATACGTGGTATCCACAAACCTTTTTTGGAGTAGCTCCAGGCATCACTGTAACTATCCCACCGGGAGCTCCAGATCCTTTAACCTTAGATGAAAACAACGACACAGGAACTTATACAATTGTGCTGGATACTGAGCCAGACTATGTGGTCACCATTACCCCGACGAGCTCTAATATAGATGCACTAACAGTATCTAGCGCACTGACCTTCACGACCGCTAATTGGGCGACACCACAAACGGTCACTATTACAGGTGTTGATGATGCCAATGACGTGAATGAATCAGTCACAGTGAGTCATGTAGTTACAAGTACCGATACAAATTACAGTACTAAAGTTGTGACTGATATTGCAGTAACCATGACTGATAATGACACAGGAGGTGGAACTCCAGGCGTCACTCAATCAGCCACAACAGCAACTGTTGATGAAAATGGTGTAGTAACTTATACAATTGTGCTGGATGATGAGCCAACCGCTGATGTCATCATTACCCCAACGAGTAGTATGACGTCAGCAGCTACAGTTTCTGCCG
>DTVJ01000243.1:0-592 GCA_012963565.1 Piscirickettsiaceae bacterium | reverse complement strand
AGTGGCGCCCCTGGACCTGATAAGGTAGATACTTTTGCTGCACTGACCTTCACGACCGCTAATTGGGCTTCACCACAAACGGTCACTATTACAGGTGTTGATGATGCCAATGACTTAGATGAATATCCTGTAATTACTCATGTCGCTTCATCGACAGATACTAATTATGCCGGTATATCTATAGGTACAGTTTCAGTCACGGTTGCAGATGATGATTATGATGCAGAGCATAATCTTATTCTAGGAGGCGTAGAAGGCTTTTTGGATAAACTTGGACTGACTTCAATAGAAAATTTAACAGCAGATCTTGATTCTAATGATACTTCTGATATAGATATAGTAACAATAAAAGCAGATTCATTTATTTATAAAACAATCACTGACACTACCGGCTTAAATCTATCGTTAGAATTTGAGCATGGTGTTTTAGTAACAGCTAATTCAACGGGTCTTGATGTTAGCAATGTTGTCGCTATTACTGGTTTTGATGAGAACAATATAAATACGTGGTATTCATATGTTGACCCTGATACTGGTGATGAATATGCACTGCTTGCGGTTAATGAATTACTGCAACAAGTTGATATTGTTG
>DTVJ01000242.1 GCA_012963565.1 Piscirickettsiaceae bacterium | reverse complement strand
GTATTTGATTCACAAGCACAATATAAACTACACCCAAGCTGCAAAGTCGCTTATTTGTTAATTGAGGAAATACCCAAAGTATTTATCAATGGTGAGTATTTTGATACCCGAAAATTCGACTCTAAAATTGTAATTCAATTTTGTAATCAACTCACGATTGACGCAAGCAAACATCAGCAGCTAACTACGAATCTATTTAAGCAAAATTTAATATACATAGTAGATTGATTTTAGGGATAATGATTCTCGTTTTATGGCAAAAAAATCCCTCTTAAGTTTTATCTAAAACATATCAACTGGTGTGTTTCAAATAAAGCTTATCCGATTAAAACCATAGAATTTCTTTTATCTATTTTATGGAGGTTTTCATGGAAATGAATATCGTTACAAAAAGCTTTGCCATGGGCAAACACACTATCACCTTAGAAACGGGTCGTATCGCTAGACAAGCACACGGTGCCGTACTAGCTAGCATGGATGACACGCAAGTACTCGTTACTGTTGTTGGCTCTAAAGAAATGCGAGCTGGTCAAGACTTCTTCCCGTTATCCGTTGACTATATTGAAAAGACATATGCAGCCGGTAAGATCCCTGGTGGCTTCTTAAAGCGTGAAGCAAGACCAAGCGAAAAAGAAACTCTAACTTCTCGTCTGATTGATCGCCCTATTCGTCCATTATTCCCTGCTGGCTTCATGAACGAAGTTCAAGTGATCATTACAGTTATCTCTGCTAACTCTGAAGTTGATCCTGACATGATTGCAATGCTAGGTGTATCAGCAGCACTTTCAATTTCAGGTATTCCATTTAGTGGCCCGATTGGTGGTGCCCGTGTGGGTTATATAGATGGTGATTATATTCTTAATCCAACTTACTCTGAATTAGCTAAATCAGACTTAGATATGGTAGTTGCCGGTACAGATGAGGCGGTACTAATGGTTGAATCACAAGCAGCTGAATTATCTGAAGAAGTAATGCTGAGTGCGGTAATGTATGCACATGAACAGTTCCAAGTGGCAATTACTAATATTGCTGAATTTGCTGCTGAAGTTGGTACTGAACAGTGGGACTGGGAAGCACCAGCTACTGATGAAGCTCTATTAGGCGCTATCCAATCACAATTTGGTGATCAAATTCATGATGCTTACCAAATTAAAGAAAAAATGGATCGCTACGCTAAAGTTGGTGAAATCAAAACCGCAGCACTCGAAGCACTAGCCAGTGACGATGAAGATGGCTATTCAGCTGAAGAAGTGGGTAAGTATTTCAAGAAAGTTGAAAAATCAACCGTTCGTGAGCGTATCTTAAATAACGAGCCACGTATTGATGGTCGTGACAATGAAACCGTACGTGCGTTAAAAATTGAAACAGGCGTGTTAGAAAACACACATGGTTCTGCTCTATTTACCCGTGGTGAAACACAAGCATTGGTGGTAACTACTTTAGGTTCTAAACGTGAAGCCCAACTCATTGAAAAGTTAGAAGCTTCTGAGCGTCAGAATGACTACTTCTTACTACACTATAACTTCCCTCCATACTCTGTCGGTGAGACAGGTCGTATGGGTACTGGTCGTCGTGAAATTGGCCATGGTCGTCTAGCACGTCGTGGTATTGCCGCTTGCTTGCCTTCTATCGAAGAATTCCCGTACACAGTACGTGTGGTTTCTGAAATTACTGAATCTAACGGCTCTAGCTCTATGGCCAGTGTTTGTGGTTCTTCACTATCATTAATGGATGCTGGTGTACCGATAAAGGCACCAATAGCTGGTATTGCGATGGGTCTTGTTAAAGAAGGTGACAGATTTACCGTATTAACAGACATCTTAGGTGATGAAGATCACTTAGGTGACATGGACTTTAAGGTAGCTGGTACATCACGTGGTGTGAATGCACTACAAATGGATATTAAGATTGAGGGTATTACCCAAGAAATTATGGGTATCGCTTTACAACAATCTAAAAAAGCAATACTTAACATCCTAGGTCAAATGAATCAAGTCATTCACGAGCCTAACACATCAAGTAAAAATGCACCTAAAACTGCGGTAATCAAAATCAACACTGACAAGATTCGTGATCTTATTGGCAAAGGTGGTGAAACTATTAAAGGCATTATTTCAACTTCTGGCGCTAGCGTTGATGTTGACGATGATGGCAACGTTAATATTTTTGCAAACGATCAAAAAGCCTTTGATACTGCGGTACAAATGGTTAAAGACGTGACTGCTTCACCTGAAGTAGATAAGATTTACTTAGGTAAAGTAGTTAAGATTGTTGAGTTTGGTGCGTTTGTTAACATCATGCCTAATCAAGATGGTTTATTACACATTTCTGAAATCGCTCACGAGCGTGTCGAAAAAGTAGAAGACCACTTAAAAGAAGGTGATGAAATCGAAGTGAAAGTATTAGGTTTAGACAGAGGTCGTATCAAGCTGTCTCGCAAAGTACTTTTAGACAAATAATCGAACTGATTAATTGCTAACAAAAAGACCACCTTATGGTGGTCTTTTTAATTCTATACTTCCATCATGCCAATTTACCTAGTCTTTTTATCAGTTGTTGCTATTTGGTCCACCACACCGCTCGCTATCCAATGGTCCACGCTTGGATCTAGCTTTAATTTTGGTGTTGCCTCACGAATGCTAATTGGGCTTATTATTTGCCTATTATTACTTGTTATTAGAAAGCAAAAATTGACCAGTAGTCCTATCGCTATCAGCAACTATATTTACGCAGGTCTCGGTATATTTATCACCATGAGTTTGGTGTATTATTCCTCGCAAACTGTACCCTCTGGCATTATCTCTGTGGTGTTTGGACTGACACCTATTATTACTGGTGTTTTTGCATTATTACTACTCAAAGAATCGTTCTTTCAATTTCATAAAATAGCAGGGTTGTTGTTAGGTCTAGGCGGGCTAGTGGTTATCTTCGGACATACCTTCACTATGGATTCTGCGCTGATTTTGGGCTTATTGGCCGTTACCTTTGCTATGGCATTTCAGTCATTTATCTCGGTTAAACTCAAGCAAGTCAATGCCCATATTTCTGCGCTCGAAACTACGACTGGCGCGCTCATTGTTAGCGTGCCTTTGTTTATTTTAAGCTGGTTGCTAACTGAAGGTGTTATTCCAGAAATATCCTTTAAAGCCGCTTTTTCTATCGGTTATTTGGCTGTATTTGGTTCGGTGATTGGTTTTATGTCTTACTACTACTTAATCAGGCATGTCAGTGTGCGCGTGGTTGGTATCGTACCACTCCTCACTCCTGTATTCGCTCTACTACTCGGCGCTACACTTAATTATGAAACCTTAACAGCCACGCAACTAAGCGGTATCATTCTCGTACTGATTGGTCTTGGTTATTATGAATACGGCGGAAAAAAACTATGGATAAAAAAGTAATTGAATTAGAAGAAAAATTTGCTCACCTTGAACACACAGTTGAAGAATTAAACAATGTGATTTTTCGTCAAACGCAAAAAATTGATGAATTAGAAGAAATGCTTAAGCATCTATCCTCGCAAATAAGACAAATGAACGATAAGCAAGATGGTGGTGATAACGAAGTGATCAACGACCGACCACCGCATTACTAATATTTATTTTCTATCAAGTACTGGAGCACTAAACTTTAGACCTTCCCAGCCGTAAGTAATAAAATTACGGATATTGATATGAGAATCACTCTCAGGGGTATTAAGCACATCCTGATAGTACTGGCCAAAACAATGTAGTGTTTCAAGTGGACTCAACTGATGAATAGCCGCAAAACAAAATAACTTAGCACTGCCTTGATTCTCATCGGCAGCATTGTCGACTTCACCATTGGTGAATGCAGCTGGCGTGTAATTATAATCATCGTCAATCAATGAAATTAAGTCTTCAAATTTCATTTTCGAGCCTGATCTAAGCTCTTCTAAGTATTCCTCTTGTGTCATTCTCCCCTCCCTTACTTGAGATTGTTAGCCTACACCGTCATTGGATTTGGCTTGTTAGTATTTATACCGTATTTTTCAATGGCTTGTGCAACAACTGTAGCATCCATTTCACCCTCATCAACTAAAGCTTTAAGTGCTGCCACAGTGACATAATTTGCATCAACTTCGAAGAAATCTCGGAGTGCAGCGCGCGAATCAGAACGACCAAAACCATCAGTACCTAACACTTCATAACGGCCTGGAATGTACTTACGTACTTGTTCTGCATAGTTACGCATGTAATCGGTGGTTGCAATTACTGGACCTTTAGTATCTGCTAAGCACTGAGTGATGTATGGCACCTGTGGCTCTTCTGCGCTAAAGCGATTCACCCTATCAATAGCTTGTGCTTCGCGCGTTAATTCATTGAAACTGGTCACTGACCAGATATTGGATTTAACACCCCAATCATCCGCTAACATTTGAGCTGCTTGTTCTACTTCGCGTAGGATCGTACCACAACCCATTAATTGTACTTGTAACTCACCAGTACCGACCTCTTTGAGTGGGTAGATACCTTTAATGATTCCTTCTTCAGTACCTTTTGGCATTTCAGGGTGAGTGTAAAGCTCATTCATCGTGGTAATGTAATAAAAAATATTCTCATGATTTTCATACATTCTGTACAAACCACTACGCACAATCACTGCTAATTCATAAGCATAAGTTGGATCGTAGGAAATACAGTTTGGAATGGTATTAGCCACTAGGTGTGAATCACCATCTTGGTGTTGCAAACCTTCACCATTCAATGTTGTACGACCTGCTGTGCCACCGATTAAGAAACCTTTGGCTTGCATATCACCTGCTGCCCATGCTAGATCACCAACACGTTGGAAACCAAACTTAGAATAATAAATATAGAACGGAATCATGGTGGTATTGTGCGTCGCGTAAGAGGTTGCCGCAGCAATCCAATCTGAAATCGCACCCGCCTCATTAATACCTTCTTGTAATACCTGACCCTTGATGTCTTCCTTGTACCACATGACTTTATCAGAATCTTCTGGCTGATATAACTGACCAGAAGCTGAATAAATACCTAATTGCCTAAACAAGCCTTCCATACCAAAAGTGCGAGCCTCATCAGGAATGATTGGCACAACCTTAGGGCCTAATTGCTTATCTCTAACCAACAATGTCATCACCCGATTAAG
>DTVJ01000241.1 GCA_012963565.1 Piscirickettsiaceae bacterium | reverse complement strand
TCTTGCCGTAAGTGAATTATCAGAAGCTATTAAATTACGACAAAAAACCAAAAAGCCAATTTTACTTTTATCTGGTATTTATTCAGCAAAGGAACTGCAAAATGCTCACGACCTAAACTGCCACATTGTTGTGCATAATCATGAACAAATAGCCATTATTGAAAATACTAAGCAAGCCGTTAATGTCTGGATTAAAATCGACACAGGTATGCACCGCTTAGGATTATCTGCAGAAGAATACTCTGAATGTTTGGCTTTATTTGAGATCAATCCACTGGTCAATATTGAGTGTGTCATGAGTCATTTTGCTTGTGCGGATGAAATTAATCATCCAATGAATGCTTCCCAACTAAATGCCTTTACTCAATTAACTAGCAATACTATTAAGCGTTCTATGGCCAATTCTGCCGCCATTCTTTCTCAACCAGAGGCGTTGTTTGATTTTGTACGACCTGGCATTATGCTCTATGGTGTTTCTCCATTTGAAAAAACTAATGAAGAGCTAAAGCCAGTGATGCAGTTATCTGCACCGATACTATCAATCAAAACCATCCAAACAGATGAATCAGTAGGCTATGGCGCTACTTGGACAGCTGACAAAGAAACTACACTTGCCATCATTGGTATTGGCTATGGTGATGGTTATCCTCGTCATGCTAAAAACGGCACACCCGTGCTGATTCACGACACAATTTGCCCACTGGTTGGTCTAGTGTCTATGGATTTAATCTGTGTTGATATTAGCCATATAAATGCCAAAGTAGGTGATATTGCTACACTGTGGGGTGATGAGCAGCTTAGAGTTGAAACCATTGCCGGTTGGAGTGATACTATAGCCTACGAACTACTCACTGGTCTTAGCTCTCGCGTTGAGTTCACCAAAACACCGTGAATAGTTTGATTCAAATCAGCGATTGTCATATTGATGACGATCCAGAGTCAATGGGGGTAGACACCCATGCTAACTTAAAAAAAATAATTAAAGTCATTGCCAAAAAACACTTTGACACTTTGCTCATTAGTGGCGACTTAACACACAACGGCACTCAAAATTCTTACCGATTACTCCAACAAATACTCTCTCCAATCCAGTCTAATTTAGTGATTATCTCCGGCAACCATGATAATATTGAGAATCTGAACAAGACCTTTGCTCAGAACTTAATACATAAGTTTAGCCTTGGTGATTGGGAGATCATCACTACTGACTCAACTCAAGAATCAAAAACCAGTGGTTATTTAAGCAAACAAGAACTAACAAAACTAGATCAGGCCTTACAAGAAACAACTGCTAAATACAACATTGTGGTCTTACATCACCCAATCGTTTCAATGCAATCCAATTGGGATGATGCTTTATCATTAGAAAATTCAGATGAACTATTCAATGTGATCAATAAATACCCTAAAATAAAGGCAATTTTATGGGGGCATGCTCACCAAGCCAGTGAATTTAATAATAACAATGTCGCGCTTATTTCTTGCCCTTCGACTGCGCTACAATTTGATGGTGAAAAAAGGATTGGATTTAACAATTACACACTTCATGATAACGGTAATTTAGAATATAGGACACAATGGATATAACAACTGAACAAGAATTTCTGAGAGCTTTATACAATCAGCACAAGCCAAAAAGTTACTCTCAAGTCTCTGAGTTATTTGAAATAAACTTTAAAAAAATATCCAAACTCATTCCACTGCTGTCTATCACCTCGCATCATAGTGTTGCTACACAAGCCGGTGAAAATGATTTACATTTGTTTGTTGAAGAAAGAACGCCTTATACAGGTACGTTCATACTTACACACCAGCTCGACTCCCCTGCAGGTTTGATTAATCGGCCTGATATTAAATTCAAAGTATTTTTTGATGCTAGTCTATTGGAGGTGATTTCAGTTTGTAACGAAACCACACTCAATATCAATCATCCGTTTTTGGCTCAATGTTCTGATATGGATATACAATGGGAATTGAATACTTTCATTGAGAGATGGTTAGACTACTGTTTAACTAAATACCAAAATCCAGAATGGCAGACAATATAAAAAACAAATCAAAAAACAACCTTGTAATTGCCATTTCATCACGTGCATTGTTTAATCTGGATGAGTCTCATCAAATTTTTAAAGAGCATGGCGTTAAAGCTTATGCCAAACACCAAGAAGAAAATGAAGAGGTTATTCTTCAACCGGGTGTTGGATTTTCACTAGTTAAAAAACTCTTGGCGCTAAATAGCGACAAAACTCCTATCGATGTGATTTTATTATCACGCAATAGTGCGGACACAGGTTTGAGGATTTTTAATTCAATTGAGCACTACGGTTTAAACATATCTAGAGCGGCATTTACCCGTGGTGAAAGCACACACACGCTTGTTGGTGCGTTCGAAGCAGACTTATTCCTTTCCAGTAATTTTCAAGATGTACAAAAAGCCTTAGAGTCCGGCTTTGCTGCTGCCTCTATTGTTGGCTCAAACTCAAAAGATGCGCACGAGACCCAGCTACGTATCGCCTTCGATGGAGATGCGGTGATTTTTTCTGATGAATCTGAAAAGATATTTCAAGAAAAGGGTTTAGAGGCCTTTGAAGAAAATGAAAAAAAATCAGCCAATGTTGAGCTTAAAGCTGGACCATTTAAATGCTTTTTAATGTCATTACATAAAATCCAATCCGCCTTTCCAGAAGAAAATAACCCAATCCGGACCGCATTAGTTACTGCTCGCTCAGCCCCTTCGCATAAGCGTGTAATTCACACCATGCGTGAATGGGGTATTCGTATTGATGAGTCGTTCTTTTTAGGCGGACTAGACAAGGGTATTTTCTTAAAAGAGTTTGGTGCAGATATCTTTTTTGACGATCAGCACAAGCACTGTCAATCTGCCTCTCAGTACGTACCAACAGGGCATGTTCCAAGTGGAATTTCTAATTTGTGATATTTGACACTAGAGCCTTTATTGGTAGCTCAATTTCAACCGCCAAAATCATTCTTAGCACTGTTATTCCTTATTTTTTATTAGCAGAGTTATTATTGTATTTTGAGTTAATGCCTATTATTGCTCAAGTATTTACACCTTTTACTACTTTACTTAATTTACCACCAGAAGCGGCATTAGCCCTGGCATCTGGTGTATTTCTTAATCTGTATGCTGCTATTGCCTTTGCTTCACCTTTAGGTCTAAGTGTCTATGATTGGACAGTGCTAGGTCTATTTCTTGGTGTGTTACACTCAATCCCTGTTGAATCGGCCATTATGAAAAAATTGGGTATTGGCTGGATAAAATCAATAAGCTTTAGACTGGTTATGGCATTTGTAGTGCTGACACCCTTGCTAATGATTCCAGCAGAAATATTGTTCGACAATCCTAACGAGGTTGCTAATGCTTTATATCAAACAACTTCGATAACACCTACAAACTTCATTGATTTTTTATTACAAAAAATTTATGAATCTATCCTACTTTCAATAGAAATTATTATTTTAGTTAGTCTGGTTATTTTTATTATCACCTTAATCAAAGGCTTAAATTTCTTACAAAAATTTGATCATCATCTAAGTACAATCATGGCTTTAATAACTGGTGTTTTAATCGGCATTACCTACGGTGCCGGTGTGCTTTTAAAAGAAGCACAATACATGAGTAAACAACAGGTAGTATCGGTGTGCTATTTTTTAATGGTGGCTCACGCTATTATTGAAGACACCTTACTCTTTGTATTTTTTGGGGCTGATATTTTTCTACTTATTAGTATTCGCTTATTTTTCGCCACTTTTGTGTTTTTTGTCATTTCTATTTATTACAAAATGGGTCGGACTTAAACGGGGTAAAGCCTTGTAATTATTGGTAAAATAACTTAATTAATTTTTCATAACAGCAATGTCTAACAAAATCCAAGCTATTCGCGGAATGAACGACCTACTACCCAAAGACTCTGCTTTGTGGTTGTCGCTAGAAAAAACAATCTTTGATTTGTTTATCTCTTATGGCTTTAAAAACATTCGTACACCCATCGTCGAAAAGACTGATACCTTTTGCCGTGCAATTGGTGAAGCGACTGACATTGTTGAAAAGGAAATGTATTCATGGAAAGAGTCTAATGGTGAATCACTCAGTTTAAGACCTGAGGGTACTGCTGGCTGTGTACGTGCTATGATTGAACACAATCTACCTAGGGAAGGCATTCAAAAAGTCTTTTACCAAGGCGCTATGTTCAGACACGAACGCCCGCAGAAAGGTCGTTATCGTCAATTTCACCAAGTGGGGGTTGAGGTATTTGGTGCTGATAATGCCAAAATAGATGCTGAGTTGATGGCAATGACACACTCACTATGGCAAGACCTAGGTTTAAAAAATCTTACATTAGAAATCAATACACTAGGCTCTGCAGAAGCCAGAGCTAACTATAAATCAGTGTTAGTTGATTACTTTACACAGCATAAGGATGAGCTTGACGAAGACAGCTTAAGACGACTTTCAACCAATCCACTGCGTATTCTTGATAGCAAAAATAAAGATATGCAGTCTTTAATCAATGCCGCACCTAAACTCATGGATCATTTGGATGATGAATCAGCTCAGCACTTTGACGTGTTTAAGGGTTATCTAGAGTGCCTAGATATTCCTTATCAGATCAACACACGTTTGGTGAGAGGCTTGGATTATTACAATCGTACTGTTTTTGAATGGACCACCACTGACCTCGGTGCACAAGGTACGATTTGCGCAGGCGGTCGTTATGATGGTCTGGTAGAAAAAATGGGTGGCAAGCCCACACCTGCGGTTGGTTTTGCTCTCGGGTTAGAGCGCTTAATTCTTTTATTAGAAGAACAAGATATCACTTTAGCCGAATCACCTTTGTCTATCTACTTGGTCGCACTGGGTGACGCTGCGCAAATTAAATCAATGCAAATTGCCGATCAGTTACACCATGCATTACCAAGTGCAATACTTTATAATGACATCACCCTAGGCAGCTTCAAAGCCCAATTCAAAAAAGCAGATAAAGCCGATGCTGATTACGCTTTAATTTTAGGTGAAGAAGAAATAAACAATAATCAAATTAGTATTAAGCCATTAAAAGGCCAAGGATCGCAACAAACAATGAGCATAGAAGAAGCTGTAGATTATTTTGGTGCTTTATAGATTCCTATAGGAAAAACATATGAAAAACTTTATCAACGTAGGCAAGACTGAAGAAGAACAAGCCGAGCAAATAAAAAAATGGATAAGAGAAAATGGTATGCAAATTATTGCCGGTGTGGTAATAGGTTTGACTGCTATTTGGGGCTTAGATTATTACAAGAATTACCAATATGAGCAATCTATTCAAGCACGCTCATCATATTTATCTGTGGTTTCGAACTCAAATAATGTACAAGCTTTAACTGCCTTACAAAATAATCATGCCGATAGTGGCTATACACAACAGGCCGTATTAATGATGGCAAAGCATGCGGTTGATGCTCAAAATTACCAACAGGCACTTGATTATTTGTCACCTCTAATAAGTTCTGATAATCAGTTTATTGCACACACTGCTAAGCTAAGGTCTGCCAGTATTCATCTTGAGATGGGCAATCATGACCAAGCACTATCAGTACTTGGTTCAAACGAAAGCTCAGAATTTAGTAGCTTATACGATCACACTAAAGGTGATATTTACCTATCTCTAAACAACATTGATTCAGCCAAAAAACACTACCAACTGGCTTTGGGTCAATTATCAGCCGATTCAGAATTAAAAAATTTAATTCAAATCAAGCTAAACGATCTTAACTAACCCAACTCTTTATTATTATGGGTTTACCCGTCATTTCATTAGTTGGTCGGCCCAATGTCGGCAAGTCCACTCTATTTAATCGCTTAAGTAGGTCACGCCAAGCTTTGGTATCTGACTTTGAAGGTTTAACTCGTGATCGTCAATATGCTGAAGTTTCACTAGATGATGACACTTTGTGCACCATTATTGATACAGGCGGCCTTACTAATGAAGTCAATTTGGTTGACAGTGGTATCCAAGGGCAAGTACTGAATGCATTAGAAGAGTCGGACGTTATTTACTTTATCCTTAGCGCCAGAGACGGCGTGACTGGATTAGATTTAGAAATCGCCTCTCAATTACGTAGACTAAAAAAAAATATCGTCCTAGTTTGTAATAAAGCAGAAGGGCTAGACCCAAGTCTAGCAGCAGAATTTTACGAACTTGGCTTGGGTGAACCTATACTGATTGCTGCTGAGCACGGCCAGGGCATTGAAGCTCTAATTGATCAAACCCTACCATTACTCCCTGAAGCAACCATTGAGGAAGAAGATGACGTCGAAGGTATTGCTGTAGCTGTACTTGGTAGACCAAATGTGGGTAAATCTACCCTAATTAACCGCATATTAGGCGAAGAACGCGTCTTGGCTATTGACTTACCTGGCACAACGCGTGATAGTATTTACATCCCTTTTGAGCGTGAAGGTCAAAAATATACATTGATTGATACGGCTGGTATTCGCCGCAAACGCAGTACACATCATAAGATTGAAAAATTTTCAATCATTAAGGCTATTGATGCCCTAGAAAAATCCCATGTAGTAATCTTAGTACTGGATGCTCATGAAGGTGTTACTGAGCAAGATGCCACACTATTAGGCATGATTGCTGATAAAGGCAGAGCATTGATGATTGCCTTAAATAAATGGGATGGTTTAGATGATTATCAAAAATCTGAGGTGAAGCGTAAGCTAGAAGTTAAACTCTCATTCGTCAATTATGCCAGTGTGCATTATATTTCTGCGCTACACGGCTCTGGCGTAGGCAAATTATTTGCACCAATTCAACAATCATTCAAAAGTGCAGGTGAGCATCATCCAACCCCACTACTAAATAAGATTTTAGAGAAAGCCAACCAGGGGCACCAGCCACCACCGGTTAAAGGTAGACGGCTCAAAATTAAATACGTTCATCAATCTGACGTATTTCCACCGACATTTACTTTTCATGGCAACCACCTGCACAATGTGCCTAACGCGTATGAACGCTATCTAAAAAATCTATTTATCAGAGAATTAAAGCTCACCAATACACCTATTAGGATCGAATATAAAAGTGGAGAAAATCCTTTTAAAGACAAGAAGAATAAGTTAACGGATCGTCAGATCAACAAGCGTAGACGCATGATGCAGTTTACAAAATCTAGACGTTAGTAAATTCTACTATTCCACTATTTTTATCAATAGTAACACTGATTTCACAATACGAATTTTCTAATATTTTGGCTTGGGACGGGTCGTCACTACAGGCACAGCCTGACAGTACTTCACAGAAAAATACACCTGCCTTTATTTGAATATTTTGGTCAGTTTCTTGGCTAGATAAGATAATTGGCTCAATCGTGGTTTGATCAATCACTGCACTATGATTACAACAATCCTTTAATGGTAGTGCTTCTAATTCAAGTGATTTGATTGCTTGCTTAAACTGTCGTGGAAAATCATCACTTCCCCAACATGCTAAAGCTTTATCAAACACTAAGACGAAAGGATTAGGTTATGTGCCCTACTTGCAGCTTTAATAAAGCCTTCAAATAATGGATGACCATCACGTGGTGATGAAGTGAATTCTGGATGAAACTGACAAGCCACAAACCAAGGATGATCTTTAATCTCTACCATTTCAACCAAAGTACCATCAATTGATCGACCAGAAATTGTAAGGCCTGCTGCTTCAATTTTCTCAATCAGCTGATTATTGACCTCATAACGATGACGATGACGCTCAGTAATCACATCTTTCCCATAAATTTCTCGAGATTTAGTACCGTCAATCAATGCACACTCTTGGCCACCCAAACGCATGGTGCCACCTAAATCTGAATCTTCATCTCGAGTCTGTACACTACCATCTTCATCTTGCCACTCGGTAATCAGGCCCACCACTGGATACGGTGTATTTTCATCAAATTCAGTACTATTGGCATCGGCCATATTAGCCATATTACGAGCATATTCAATTACAGCGACCTGCATGCCTAAACAAATACCTAAATAAGGCACTTTGTTTTCACGTGCATATTTAACGGTTGCAATTTTGCCTTCTACACCACGATTACCAAAGCCACCAGGTACTAAAATTGCACTCATATCACTCAGACAGTCTGTACCATTTTTCTCTATTTCTTCAGAGTCAAAGTAATGAATATTGACCTTGGTTTGTGTATGTACGCTGGCATGAATTAATGACTCAGATAAAGACTTATAAGCTTCTGTAAGGTCCATATACTTACCTACCATGGCAATATCGACACTACATTGTGGATTCTGTAATTTGTCAATTACATCATCCCATTCACTAAGATCAGTCGGTTGACAATCAAGTGATAATTTCTTAACCACAACATCATCCAAACCTTGCTCATGTAATGCTCTTGGTACTTTATAAATCGTATCAACATCAAGTGAGGTAAAGACAGAATCTTCCGGTACATTGGTAAACAATGCAATCTTTGCTCGTTCTGCATCTGGTAGTGGGTATTCAGAGCGACAAATCAAAATATCTGGCTGAATACCAATACCTCTAAGTTCTTTGACTGAGTGCTGAGTTGGTTTAGTTTTTAATTCACCAGCTACCTTGATATAAGGCAACAAAGTTAAATGAATGAATAAGGTATTTTCACGACCAAGATCTAGACTCATTTGTCTAATTGCTTCCAAGAATGGTAAAGACTCAATATCACCTGCCGTACCACCAATTTCAACCAAGGCAACATCAGCACCTTCTGCGCCAGCTTGTGCCAAACGCTTAATCTCATTGGTAATATGTGGAATGATCTGCACTGTTGCACCTAGATAATCACCACGACGCTCGCGCTCGATCACATTTTCATATACACGACCTGCAGTAAAGTTATTTTTCTTACCTAATTGGATGCGAATGAAACGCTCATAATGTCCAAGGTCTAGATCAGTCTCGGCACCATCATTAGTCACAAATACTTCACCATGTTGGAACGGACTCATGGTGCCAGGATCAACATTAATATAAGGATCCAGCTTAAGCATGGTGACGTTAAGACCGCGAGATTCTAGGATAGAAGCAAGAGAGGCAGAAGCAATGCCTTTACCTAGTGAGGAGACCACACCACCGGTAATAAAGATGTATTTTGTTGTCATTGAAAACTAACAAAGTTGAAATGGTTATGATACACAAAACTGTGTAGAATATGGGCGTATTAAATTATAGCAATTATTAATGCAATATAAACAATTCGTCTCTCGTTTATTTTTTTACCTAAGAGCGCACATTGGCAAACTCATCTTTACCTCGTTAATGATGATGTTGGCAACTGCATTAGAGAGCTCTATCCCTGAAATTACCGGTCGAATTGTTGATGAATTATTTGCTAAAGAGCGTGATCAACAAATTGCATTGTTATACGCCTTAGCCTTATTTGGTGTTATTGTACTAAGCTCTCTCTTTGCCATGACTTCTACTGCAGCTAGTTCTTGGGTGTCTAACAAGGTCATTATGGACTTACGGGTTGATATGTTTAGTAAGCTTTTAAGATTACCAAAATCTTACTTTGACCAACACCCTACAGGTAAAACTCTATCAAAACTCACTTTTGATGTAGAGCAAATTGCTGCCGCAGCCTCAAGCATCTGGCTAGACTTTATCAAATCATCTATGATGGTTATCATTTTAGTAGGTTACTTATTTTACAAAAATTGGCAGCTTAGCTTAACACTACTTGTGTTGTTACCACTAGTTTATCTAGCAGTAAAACTCTCTTCCAATCGTATGCGCAGCTCTTCCCAAAAAGTGCAAAATTCTATGGGTCGAATGACTCACTTGTTAGATGAAAACATCTCAGGTAGCTCACTGGTTAAAATTTATCATGCACAAGATCAAGAAACCAATAAGTTTAACGACTTAATCACAAGTATTCGTCAACAGCGTTTTAAAGTGGATATGACAGCTGTGTTTAATACGGGCTTTGTAAATATCCTAATTGGTTTGTCATTAGGCAGTGTGGTGTATTTTTCATCAACTTCACTGGCTATGAGTGCTGGTGAATTCTTATCGTTCTTCACTGCCATGGGCATGCTGGTCAAACCAGCTAAAAGTTTAGTTAATATCAATAAACCACTACAAACTGCAATGGCTGCTGGTGAAAGTGTGTTTGGACTGATTGATGAAGATGAAGAGCACAATGACGGTACTAAGCTGTTAGAAGATTCAAAGGGTGCGATTCAATTCAACAATGTATCGTTTGGTTATAGTGATGAAGCCACCGTACTTAATAATATCAATCTAGACATCAAACCAGGAGAAACCATTGCTTTGGTTGGCTCTACCGGTAGTGGTAAAACCACTATTATTCAATTACTAGCCAAATTTTATTCACCGAATTCTGGCACGATAACTATTGACGGTATAGATATCTCTGAATTTGAAATTGATTCATTACGCTCACAAATAGCTTTTGTCGATCAAAACGTACGCCTGTTTAACGACACGGTTAAAGGTAATATTGCCCTCGGTCAAATCGACACCATGAACGATGCCCAAATTGAAAACGCCGCAAAAGTTTCCAATTCACATGAATTTATTCAACAACTCAGCAATCAATTCGATACCGAAATCGGTGAAGATGGTACTAAATTATCTGGCGGTCAACGTCAACGCTTAGCCATTGCACGTGCCATTGCCAAAGATAGTCCAATTTTAATCCTGGATGAAGCTACTTCAGCACTTGACTCAGCCACTGAAAAACAAGTACAACAGGCCATTGATGAAATGCAAAAAGACCGAACCACAATTATCATCGCACATAGACTCAGTACTGTACAAAAAGCTGATCGAATTATTGTATTACGACGTGGTGAGATTATTGAACAAGGCTCACATCAAGAATTATTAGATGCCAATGGTGAATACGCAGGGCTATACAAGCACCAATTCGAAGATTAAGCTTTAATCACTAATAACTTGTGCTCAAGCATATCCTTCATACTGTAGCCAATACCGCCAATACCATAGCCTGAGTGCTTACGTCCTCCAAATGGCATCCAGTCCACTCTAAAGGTAGTGTAATCATTGATCATCACAGCAGAAGCTTCTAATTTTTTAGCTACGTCCATTGCTGTCGAGACATTATCACTAAATACTGCTGATTGGAACGATACATCAAGACTATTCGCTGCTTCAATTGCATCTTCAATATCTTGGTAGCCATACACGCACACTACAGGGCCAAAAACCTCTTGTGTAGATACTTTGGAATCCTTACTGGGGTTGAGTAAAACCGTGGGCTCATAGCTAACCTTATTGATGCGTTTACCGCCTGTAATCAGTTGCGCCCCTTCTTCAACAGCCTCATTAACCCAAGTTTCAATTCTATCGGTTTCTTTAGGTAGAATCAATGGGCCCAAATCGCTGTCTTCATTAATGGCATCACCCACTACTTGTTTAGCAGCAACATCTGCAATCTTTTGTGCCATTTCACTGGCACGATTTTCTGGCACATAAACGCGCTGCACAGAAACACACACCTGGCCAGAGTGATACATACTGGCTTTGACCACACCTTGTACAAAACCATCTTCGTCCGCATATTCATCAAAAATAAGAGGTGCCACACCGCCATGCTCTAACGCGCAACGTGTGCCAGGTGCAAGTTTTGATTTAAGATACCAACCCACTTTGGCGGAACCAATAAAACTAAAGAATCCCACCCTAGGATCAGTGACTAATTTTTCAGAATTTTCTCGATTGGTGAGTGCAACCTGTACCCAGCCCTCGGGTAAGCCTGCTTCTTTGATTAACTCGGCAAGGCGTAGAGCGCACAGTGGGGTCACTGATGCTGGCTTAATAATCACCGGACAACCGGTTGCAATTGCAGGAATGACTTGATGGATGCTTAAATTAAGCGGATGATTAAATGCACTCACGGCGACCACCACGCCAATCGGCTCCATAATGGTAAAGGCCGTCCGCCCTGCACCAGCAGCTGTTAAATCCATAGGTACTTCATAACCTTCAATGTTCTGAATTTCAGCAATGGCGATACGAATTCCGTCAATTGCGCGAGTAACTTCAACCCTAGCATCGCGAATAGGTTTACCGCCCTCATTGGCAATCAAACGTGCGAAATCTTCATGCTCATTGGCAACCAATTCGGACAATTTTTGTAAGATAACGATGCGCTCATGTGCCGGTAAACAACCACCTTGATGTAAAGCCTTCGCAGTGGACAACATAGCATCCACTTGTGCACCATCATGCATGTCTAGCTCAGCTAACACTGCACCAGTATAGGCTTGATTAACAGTTAAGACTTCATGTGTCATGGTTTTATCCTACTGCTCAAATTGCTTTAATTCATCCAATAAGGTCTTGGTGTTTTGAGAATAATCAATTGGCAGTTCAATAACATGAACACCGCCCTCATCAAATGCATTCACCATAGTTGGAATTAATTCATCACTTGCTTCTATTCTATGCCCAATTGCACCGTAACTGTCGGCATATTTAACAAAATCTGGATTTTTAAAGTCTAAACCGAAATCTGGCAACGCTTGAGCGGCTTGCTTCCACTTAATCATGCCATAACCTTCGTCAACAATGATCAGCACAATTAAATTAAGTTTAAGACGTGTAGCGGTTTCTAATTCTTGTGAATTCATCATAAAGCCGCCATCGCCACACACAGCGAGCACTTGTCGATCAGGATACATCAAACTACACGCAATTGCCGATGGTAAGCCTGCACCCATTGTAGCCAGAGCATTATCTAGAAGCAACGTATTTGGATGATGGGTATGGTAGTGACGTGCAAACCAAAGTTTAAACATACCATTATCAAGCGAGACAATACCATCATCATCCATTACTTTCCTAACATCTCTTACCACGCGTTGTGGTAGCATCGGGAATGAGTCATCATCATCTAAATGATGGATAGCATGACGAATTTTTTCTCTAATAGGATCAACCCATTCTCGATTACAGGCATAGCAGGAATCAAGTTCCTTAGTGAGTCGGTTCATAGAGTTGCCAATATGACCTACCACTTCAACTTGCGGATAATAAATGTCTTTAATTTGAGCTGAATGAAAATTGATATGAATGACTTTCTGCTCATCACCTTGCATAATAAAAGGTGGCTTCTCAACAATGTCATGGCCAACATTAATAATCAGGTCAGCCTTTTTAATAGCCTCATGTACATAATCATTGGATGAGAATGCTGCTGTGCCTAAAAACTGCGAATCATCGCCACTCAGGACACCTTTACCCATTTGTGTATTAAAAAACATAATGCCAGTTTTTCTAATAAAATCTGCCAAAGGTTGTCTGATACGCTTTCGATTAGCACCTGCACCGACTAACAATAATGGTCGCTTAGCTAACTCAATAGCCTCTAATGCTTTTTTAATCGCTCTATCACTAGCAAACACTCGATGTATTCTTTGCTTAGCAAATATATGGGGATTTTCAACTTCTTCTCTAGCAATATCCTCTGGTAATTCTAAATGCACTGCACCAGGGCGTTCTTCCTCAGCTATGCGGAATGCACCCCTAACCAAGGATGGAATTTGACCGCCATAAGCAATTTGATCAGAATCTTTCACCAAAGGCTCCATCATTCTGACAATATCAAGAATTTGAAACTTACCTTGTAGTCCATCTTTGATAGGTTTTTGACCAGTTATAACCACCAAGGGCATACCACCTAATTGTGCATAAGCAATCGCAGTAACGAGATTGGTTGCACCGGGGCCAAGTGTTGCTAAACATACACCAGCTTGCCCGGTTAAACGACCATAAGTTGCCGCCATAAATGCAGCTGCTTGTTCATGCCGAGTGAGGATGAATTTGATAGAAGAGTTTCGAAGCGAATCTAACAGATCAAGGTTCTCTTCACCAGGGATACCGAAGATGTATTTAACACCTTCATTTTCAAGTGCCTTTACAAATAAATCAGATGCCTTCATTCGCCCCCAAGGGTGTTGCTTTGGGGCTAGGATACCATATTTTATTACAAGCGAGTTATATTAGACGAGATAACGCTTTTCCAGAGTTTAGTACCTCTCTAACCATCTGCGATGCATCAACAAGTGATTCAGCTTTTTTAGTATGCCAAAGCACCAAACTTGCAGAGAGTACAAGGCCATCATAAAACATACCTCGTTCACCTGTAAGTGCAGCTTTTCCAAGCTTAACCGTATAATCAGCTAATTCTTTGATATTGTTATGCACATCTAATTCTCCTGGGAAAGATATTGCGCGCATATCTTGCTCAATGCCGAGCGACTTAGGTTCGATATCTACTCGGTCTTGCTCATCAGTACCTTTATAAGAAACCATTAATCCTTTTTGACGCAATGAAGGAATTACTCCACCTTCAACACCGCGCACCAACAATGCACTGTCCATGCCTGAAGATTTAACCAAATGGGCATAAATAGGCGGGTAAGGTTTATGCACATAACCCAAAATAGAATGTGTATTTTTACCACGCAACGGGCCAATCAATGTTTCCACGGTGTTAACCACAGTACGCTTAACAATAAGATTTCGTAAAGAAACAAGATTGTGTAAACCCTTGCAATAACTTGCCTGATCTATATACGACCATCCGATTGACGTGTCTTCTATTCGTGCTTTAGCTTCAGCCGTTGAATGATCCACACTTAAACCTAAAGCTTGATTAATATGACGATGCGTTAAGCCAAATTTAGGCGATACGCTGTCCAAACCATGAATGACTGTCGGCAAGCCCAACTCAGCTAATACAGGTGGTAAAAACGATGAGATTGGAATGGAACGATTGTAACCACTGTACGGATCACCCAAATCAACCAAGTCATCAACGTTTACTTTTTGTTTATCACTCTCAGCCAAAAACGCAGCCAAGATACCTTCGTTCTCTTCCATGGTCTCACGCTTCATGCGCAGAGCAATCAAAAAAATAGCCGACTGAACATCCTCGATCTCACCCCTGAGTACGCCTTGCATGCCTGCCTTAGCTTCTTCAAAATCGATATCTTTACTCAAATCAGGACCTGTTGCCACGCGCTGAATAATTGAATGCATTAATGCTTGAGAATCCATCATTAAACCTCTATATAAATTTCGTTATTTTTTTGCTTGACCGGATAGGTAAGCATATGTTCTATATCTTCTTCTGAGCTGTCACCAGTTTCTAAATCAAAACTATATCCATGCAATGAACACTTCACTCGATTGCCTTTTAAACAACCTAAGGTCAGTTTAATATCTTCATGCGGACAACGATTTTCTGCACAATATAGATGGCCATTATTAAGTGTAACAAACAAATCTTTACCATTAACGGTAACCTCAACCAGTGTGCCTTCTTTTGGCATTGATTCTAATACTTTAACCCACATAAATACTAAAAGAATCTCCAGATACTATTAACATCTAACTCTGACGCACATTGATTCAGTTGTTGTTCATAACGTTTAGCATTATTTTCAACACCTTTGGCCACTTTCATCAGCCAGTCCTTAGCTAGATAGGACTTCCTATTAAAGCCGCCATGACCTTCATGATAAGCCAAATATTGGTTATAGGCATCTGACTTAGCAATACCTGAAAGTTTGTTAGATTGATTAATATACCAAGCCACGAAATCAGATGCATCTTCAAAATCATCACGATCAGCATCATGATTGCCAGTTTTTAGCTGATACCATTCCCAAGTTTCATCTTTAGCTTGAGCGAAACCATACGCGGTAGTTGGTCTGAACCAAGGCATCACACCAAAAAGCTTTTCTCTTGGTGGTTTAGCATCTGAGGCAAAACGTGACTCTTGATACATTATAGCCAGCTGTATATGTGCAGGCGAACCGTACTTCTTCTCGCTGAATCTAACTGCTCGATACCAGCTCACCTCTTCATCCATTAAGTTACAGATATTACGAACTTCAATCGCTGGCGTTGAGAAACACCCACTCAGCATCAGTGAAGAAGATACAATCAGTAAGCTTTTTTTCACTAGCCTGCTGCTGAGAAAAATACCTTATATGCCACAATAATTTGCATGATGAGCAACACTAAAAACATACTTTTGATTGCACCATCTGATAATGGTGTTGACTCAGTAGAAGCAGATTTTTCTAATTTTACGTTGGTCGCTACCAAGCCTTTTTCAGAACTCTCAGCATTAAACACAACACGTGTATCTGCCCTTAAGCGTGATTTATTGTAAATATTCTTTTGATGAACAAAATATTTCTCCCCGTCATCACCTGTAATAAAACCATAACCCTTGGTACCAAATTGTGCCACTACCCCTTTTATTTTTTTTGCCATTTTTACTCTCCGGTCTTTTGCAAACAATATGTTGCTTTTTCAATAAACTCTACGCCAGCACGTAGAAACTTGGGTTCATTTTCAATATCATTAAAACATTGCAATTGTTGACATTCGAACCCTTTACTAAAGAGTGACACCACTTCATCCTTATTCACTGCATAAGGTGGGCCGCCCATTTGTGATTGCGGATAATTTAACGTTAATAACAGTACTCTGCAACCATTGGATATTATAGAGTATAAATGCTGGGCGTATTTTGCTCTTAAATCAATTGGCAGTGCGACTAACGCAGCACGATCATACACTGCTGAAACTGATTCTAATAACTCAGAATTAAGCTCAAAATAATCACCGCAATAAAGTGTAATATTGTCGCCCCGATAGATACTAAATTGATCAATTTTCTGTATAGAATAATTTAGATTATGCTCTTCGAAGAATTGAACAATAGCTAACTCACTTAACTCAACCCCAATCACTTTAAAGCCTCTTTCTAACAAATAATACATATCATTGCTCTTGCCACACAACGGTACAAAAACAGTATCACCTGGATGCAACTTCAAGTAATCAATAAATTCAATCAACTTGGAATGAACACTTTCTCGATGCCATCCAATTCGTCCTATTTGCCAACGCGTAATCCAGTCTGTCATTTTGCTCTTTAAGTTATAATATCCGGCATGAAATTTAATCGCCCAAGTAGAAAAACCATCATGCAATTTATGATGGTTATTTTAGCCATTTTTGTCATCCGTGCCTGGCAACAACAAGATCTAACCCAAGGCATGTCACCAAGCTTTAGTTCTAAAACACTTACTGGAGAGATTATGAATTCTAATCCTTTACCAGATCAAGCTATTTTGATACACTTTTGGGCAACTTGGTGCCCAGTTTGCCATATAGAAAATGACAACATTCAGGCTGTTGCCGAGGACTACAAAACCCTTAACATTGCCATTCAATCAGACGATGATGTTGATATTATTAAGTACGCCAAAGAAAATAACCTTAAGCTAGATAATATTATTAATGATCGCTCTGGCTCTTTATCTAGACTATTCGGCGTTAAAGGTACGCCAACTAGTTTCATCGTCAACCCAAAAGGTCGCATACAATTTGTTGAAGTAGGATATGTTACTGAGCTGGGACTAAGATTAAGACTATGGTGGGCTGGACTTTGAACAATGACTGGTCTGAGCAATTAGATTTTGTATTTAAGCAAGATTATTACCAACATCTGCTTGATTTTCTCGAATATGAGTCAACACACAATAAAATAATCTATCCACCAAAAGAGCAAATATTTGCTGCATTTGAGCTCAGTAGTTTTGAAAATACCAAAGTTGTTATCTTAGGACAAGATCCTTATCATAACGAGGGGCAAGCCCAAGGACTTAGTTTTTCTGTACCTAAAGGAGTGACCATTCCACCTTCACTTAGGAATATATTTAGAGAATTAGAAATGGATTTGAATATTAAACCATCACTAAGTGGTGATTTAACTCACTGGGGAAATCAAGGTGTCTTGTTACTTAACAGTGTTCTAACCGTTGAAAAAAACTCCCCTGGCTCTCACGCTAAATCAGGCTGGGTGGATTTTACTGATACGGTGATTGATATCTTAAACCAGCAAAAACAAAATTTAGTTTTTTTACTTTGGGGTGCTTACGCACAACAAAAATCTGAACTTATTGACCAAGAAAAACACCTGGTATTAATGGCTGCACATCCCTCACCTTTTTCAGCACACAAAGGCTTCTTTGGATGTAGGCATTTCTCCAAGGCCAACGCTTATCTTCAGTCCACTAAGCAAACAACAATTAATTGGGAATTATAAAAATGAAATTAGTGATTGATGATGCGTGCTACGCTTACGATGAAATATTCTCGCAAT
>DTVJ01000240.1 GCA_012963565.1 Piscirickettsiaceae bacterium | reverse complement strand
TTTAGTTCTTTAACGTCTGTTTCAGTCACTGGCACATCAAAACGTTTGGCAAATATTTCAACTTGCTTAAGGCCTAATTTCTTTTGTGAGTGCGTGGTATTTTGACCTTCACCCGCTTCACCCATGCCATAACCTTTAACAGTTTTAGCTAGAATAACGGTTGGCTTGTCACTACACTCTTTAGCCGCACGATAAGCTTGGAATACTTTGTAAGGATCGTGACCACCACGTTTTAAATGATAAATTTCATCATCACTCATGTGCTCAACCATGGCCAATAATTCAGGATACTTACCAAAGAAATGTTTACGTACGTAAGCACCATCTTTAGCTTTATAAGCCTGATACTCACCATCCACTACCTCTTCCATGCGTTTCTTTAGAAGTCCAGAATGATCATTAGCAAGCAATTCATCCCACTGACCGCCCCAAATAACTTTAATCACATTCCAACCAGCGCCACGGAACATGCCTTCTAATTCTTGAATAATTTTACCGTTACCACGCACAGGGCCATCAAGACGCTGCAAGTTACAGTTAATTACAAAAATAAGGTTATCTAACTTCTCACGGCCTGCCATAGAGATGGCACCGAGTGATTCTGGTTCATCCATTTCGCCATCACCCAAATATGCCCACACCGTACGTTTGTCTGTTTGCTTGATTTCACGATGATGTAGATACTTCATGAATCTAGCTTGATAAATTGACATGATTGGACCTAAACCCATTGATACGGTTGGAAACTGCCAAAAATCTGGCATTAACCATGGATGTGGGTACGAACTCAAACCATCATTACCTGTCTCTTGACGGAATTTTAGCATTTGCGCTTCAGTAATACGTCCCTCTAAATAAGCACGGGAATAAATACCGGGAGAAATATGTCCCTGGAAAAAGATTAAATCAGCACCCTGATCGGCATCAGGACCACGATAAAAATGATTAAACCCTACTTCATACAAAGTTGCACTTGAGGCAAATGAGGCAATGTGACCGCCTAAATCATATGGTAATTGGTTAGCTTTGACCACCATTACCATGGCATTCCAACGAACAATAGCTGAAATTCTTTCTTCAATATCAGCACTGATATCGGTTGCTATTTCTTTATCTTTAGCAATGCTGTTAAGATATGATGTGTTCACACCCGATGGCAAGTTCATGCCTGCATGATGCGCCATATCCATCAACTGATTAAGTAGGAACTTTGCACGATCTTCGCCTTCAAATTTGGCGACGGATTTAAAGGCTTGTAGCCATTCTTGGGTTTCTAATGGATCAATATCTTGGCCTGGCATGATAAAGGTAATTTGTTTATGAAAATAGCACGATTATACCCAAGCCAATGTGCTGTTTTGATAACTACTTTACAAAATATTTGGTTAGTAGAAGTGCGGTGATAAAGCCGATAAATCCGAAGCCAATTTGCCAAAGCTCGGTGGTGGGGGAAATACCCATTCCCACGTAACTTCCAATGAATAATGCCAAGATTGGAAAAATATAAAGCATAAAGGCGCGTGAGAATAACTCAGATGATGAGATCTCTAAAGTGACAAAATCACCCACTGACACACCGTTTTTCAAGGGTTTATTAAAGATAGTATAATGATCGAAGTAATTAGCTAGTATACCTGTGCCACAGCCACTACTAGCCTTACAAGAATGACAACCTCCAGAGCGATTCACCTTAAGCGTCATGATTTCATTTTCAACTTCAATTACTTCAAACTTTTCTTTCACTGCTATCTTGTTTGTTAAAATCTATTATTTGTAATTTTATACCTAAGTAATAATGAGCATCTCACAATCTATTTTTAAAGCCTATGATATTCGCGGTATTGTTGAACAAGATCTAACGCCTGATACTGTTAAACTCATTGGCTTGGCGATTGGTAGCGAATCGATTACTAAAGGTGAGCGTGGTGTCGTGGTTGGACGTGACGGACGCCTCAGTGGTCTTGAACTAATGGATGCATTAAAAGCAGGACTCAAACAAAGTGGTTGTCATGTTGTCGATATCGGCATGGTACCCACACCATTAGTCTATTATGGCACGTATACCAAAGCTGCTACTTCGGGGGTGATGATTACCGGCTCGCACAATCCGCCAGAATATAATGGCTTTAAGATTGTGATTGCCGGCGAGACTCTATCGGGTGAACGTATTCAAGAGCTCTATCAGCGCATCAAAAACAACGACTTTAACTCGGGTCATGGTACTTCAACTAAAGTTGATATTGAACAAGATTACATTGATCAGATTAAATCAGATATCAAGCTCGACAAACCACTTAACATTGTGGTTGATTGTGGCAACGGCGTAGCCGGTAATATTGCACCAAAATTATTCGAACAGCTTGGTGCTAATGTCACTAAGCTGTTCTGCTTGATTGACGGTAGCTTTCCTAATCATCACCCAGACCCTTCGAAACTCCATAACCTTGAAGATATTATTAAAGAAGTCAAAGATACAGGCGCCGATATGGGCTTTGCCTTTGATGGTGATGGCGACCGATTAGGATTGATTGATAATAAAGGTAATGTTATCTGGGCAGATCGACAAATGATTCTATATTCAAGAGATATCCTTAGTCGAAACCCAGGCGCTAAAATTGTGTTTGATGTGAAGTGTTCATCGCTACTACCTAAAGATATTTTAGAACATGGTGGTGAGGCAATTATGTCACGCACAGGTCACAGCTTTATCAAAGCCAAACTCAAGGAAACGGGTGCTGCTCTCGGTGGTGAGATGAGTGGTCATATTTTCTTCAAAGAACGTTGGTACGGATTTGATGATGCTTTATATACCGGTGCACGTTTATTGGAAATACTATCAAAAACCAACAAAACTTGTGAACAGGTGTTTGCTGATTTGCCCGATAGCATCAACACCCCAGAAATTAACATTCACTTTGATGAACAAGGTCAGCAGTTCGATGCTATGGATAAACTCGCACAAAACGTTGATTTTCCTAATGCTGACATCACCACCATTGATGGTGTGCGTGTTGATTACCCTAATGGCTGGGGCTTAGTACGCCCTTCTAATACTACACCGTGCTTAGTATTGCGTTTTGAGGCAGATAACCAGCAAACCCTAGAAGAAATTCAAACAAAATTCAGAACTTGGCTAGAAAATAACGATATCTCTACTAAAGATTTCTAATTTTCATTATTAACACCGCTTTGCAAAGTCGAAATTTTTATCTTTAAAATTGATTGAAAACCGATTTTCCTAACTCTGAAACAATATCGTATTCAACATCTTTGTAAGTAAATGATAAATTATTCGCATGAAGCATAAGTCTTTTTGCGCCGGTAAACTCAACCCTTCTTTCGTCTGACAAGGTTTTTCTTAAACACTCATCAGCTATTTGATCATTAACACCGTAGATTGGATCGCCTAAAATTGTATGGCCTATTGAATCTAGATGTACTCTTATTTGGTGCTGCCTACCTGTAATAGGCACAGCTTTCACTAAGGTTGTATTGTCTTTTTCATTAAAACCTAAGGGGTGGATATGTGTCGTGGAATCTTTGCCTTTTTGATTTTCACAGGTCATTCTTACAGCTATAGAGCTATTTGATTTTGATATAGGACTATTAATTGTAATATTATTTTTTAACTGACCCTTTACTAGGGCCAAGTACTCTTTATTGCACTCCCTATTTTCAAACATGGTTTTTAATATCGTGCTTGCGGGTTTATTTTTAGCCACCAAAACTAATCCTGATGTTTCAGCATCAATTCTATGAGCTAAGTCTGCCTCATTACCAAAATGATATCTTATTTCATCAAGTAGGCTGTAGGCTGTGGTTTTACGAGTTGGATGCACCATAAGGCCAGATGGTTTATCAAATACAGCAAAATCTTGTACTTCAAATACAGGTTTTAAGCCTCTAGTATGACCCTCAAATACCGCTACCTGCACGTATTCACATTGTAGAGTTTGTCCGTTTTTTAAAATATTGCCCTGGTCATCAAACACCCTGTTTTTAGAAAGCAATTTTTGTGACACAGATGGCGATAATTCAGCCTCATTAAGCAGAAATAGCTGAATCTTTTCACCTTTAATGGCGTTAAATTTCTTAAGGAGAAATGGCATTTATTATGCTAATTTTTGTTGATTTAATCTTGTTTTGATTGTTTTCGGGTGTATTCCGTTAGGGGTATTTTGGAATTTGTATAATCATTAATACGCTAACTGTGTCCCTACCCAAAATTTTTAATATTTTTTTATCTAAATAACCAGAGCCGCTAAACCTAAGAAAGCCACAAAACCAATAACATCGGTAATCGTTGTCAAGATTACGCCACCAGCGAGCGCTGGATCAATTTTGAGTTTGATCAGTAGTGATGGTAAGAACGCGCCAGAAAATGCAGCAAAAATTAGATTAACAATAATAGCCAGAGCAATCACCAAACTAAGCATCATATCTGCAAACCAAACATAGGTTGCTATACCAATCACTAGAGACCAAACCACACCGTTTAAAAGACCAATCGCCACTTCTTTATTCATCAATACTTTAAGGTTGTGGGTTGTCACTCTGCCGGTAGCAATACCACGAGTGACCAAAATCAACGTTTGTGTGCCAGCAATACCGCCCATCGATGCTACCACTGGCATCAAAATTGCCAAGGCAATCTTCTCTTGCAAGGTAGCTTCGAATAGTCCAATAAAAAATACCGCAATAAAGACCGTGATAAGATTAACCCCAAGCCAAACACTACGACGTTTGGTACTTTGCATTACCGGTGCGAATACGTCTTCTTCTTCATCTAAACCCGCCATAGACATCACTGAGTGCTCGGCTTCATCACGAATTACATCCACCACATCATCAATAGTAATACGGCCAATCAGTTGATTGTTTCCATCAACTACAGGAGCGGAAATGAGGTTACGCTGTTCGAATAAATTAGCCACTTCATTTTCAGATATGTCCGCCAAAATTGGCTTTAAAGTTTTACTAATCAACGGATTAATATTTTGCTCAGCCTCATTGGTCAACAAAGTAGAAATATGAATAGCACCTATATATTTATAAGCTCTATCAACAACAAATACCTGATCGGTATCAATCGGCATTTTTTTTAACAAACGTAGATATCGAATCACAGTGCGCACGGTAACATCATCACGCAC
>DTVJ01000239.1:681-1248 GCA_012963565.1 Piscirickettsiaceae bacterium | reverse complement strand
ACTAATTTAGGATAGAATTAAACTTATGGGATTATTCGACAAAGTTAAGAAAACTACAATTGACCTATGAGATTAAAAACACTACTAGCTTTATTTATTGAATATGTTTGGATTTAAAAAGAAACCTCCTTTATCCGATATATCAGATGAGATACTTCAAAGGGTATATGGAATATTGGCATTTCCACGCAGTAATAATGATGGTGTTGTACCCGATTCGGTAATTGATAGCGAATATGTTATTGGATTTCATATGTCTCTTATTGCTACTTTATATCGTGAGCTATCGGGAGACATCAATTTTAATAACAAGCAGAATTGGGGCTTGGTACAATTTGATGTCTTTAGTAAAGTATTTGGATTAAACGAAGATGAATTGCTACAAAGAATTTTGCCAATTATAGAAAATCCGAGTTCAGAAGCTACTAGAGGACGTAACGATGCTAGAGATGCTTATGAAATGATTCAGAATAATGATGATGAAGCTTTTTTTGAATTTAACCGTAATATTAAACACCTTTAGAGCTACAGGGTAAATTAAGAGCGTAGATATGATAAAAACAATAA
>DTVJ01000239.1:0-633 GCA_012963565.1 Piscirickettsiaceae bacterium | reverse complement strand
ATATTGGCTTATATGGTTTAATAGGCTTGTAACAATCATGTTTGGATATCCTTCACATGATTGTTACAAGCCTATTAAACCATATAAGCCAATATCCTTCGATGATCAGTGGTCTGTTGATCAATATAATATGGAAGTTGAAAATTACAACTCTCAGCTGCAAATTTACATAAGTTGTATTGAAGATTTTGTTGATAATGCAAACAATGATATAAAGCGAATTCGAGAAAAAGCTGAAGAAGCTATTAATGAGGCAAATTATTAGCTTATGAATTACAATGAAGCCTCTTCTAAAGAAGAGCTTTTATCATTATTAGGCGATAGATGTGGAATGAGCGCCTTCATATTGTTGCGTACATTAAACGTTCCTATAAGAGGGGCTTATGTATTAAAACTTATTAGAATTTTCTCTGAAAAAACATATGAGGAATACCACAGAATTTATAACGTAGCATTTACACATTGCTCAATTTATATATGTGCACATTTAGGTAATTTTTTACTTAATAAATCTGACATTAGTTTTTATGACATACGTGATATACAGCAAAAGGCGTACACTAATGCAGGGGTTTATTTTTCACACAGCGCTAGGTATTCAAAAGAAGAAAAAGAGTGGCTGCTTGATGAAAT
>DTVJ01000238.1 GCA_012963565.1 Piscirickettsiaceae bacterium | reverse complement strand
GTCGCGCTCAGCTGAAAGACCCACTGAAAGCTAAAGCCCTACAAAAAGGTCTGAATCAACTCTCAGAAGAAGGGGCAACTCAAGTATTCCGCCCAATTATGAATAGCTCGCAAATCTTAGGTGCGGTTGGTATTTTGCAGTTTGATGTAGTAGCACATCGCCTTAAGTATGAATACGGGGTTGATTGTCAATTTGAAACAATTGCAATTGCCACTGCTCGCTGGGTAACGGGTAGTGATAAAGATATTGAGCAACTCAAAGCAAAAGCAGGAAATAATGTGGCGATTGATAGCGCTGGTATGCTAACTTATCTAGCGCCCTCTACAGTTAACCTACAATTAACCATAGAACGCCATCCAAACCTAACCTTTAGCGCCACTCGCGAACACTAAAACTATTTAGCTCTAAACGCCCAAACAGCTAACATTCCTGTTGCAACAAAAGCTAGATAAGAAATAGTCATAGGCACTGCTTGTCCATTAACACTTACTTCCCAACCGTCAATAATCCTAATCAAGTGGGCAAAGGCTACAATGGCAAAAATTGATCCTGAAATCGCTATATAGTTTTTCATAGGTATTCTCTTTTTAAAATGAACATGTTATCTTAAGAAATATCTCTATGCATTGCTAATGCTTCATGTTATGCCCAGCGTGAGGATTATTTCCTGTTGCTATTGCCCAGTGATGAGGCTGGTGATGATTACCGTATGCCATTAGACCAATGTAACCTAAGCCTCTAATCTTAGCAACTTCACCAGGTGTTGGCGTGGTGACAGTTAGTGTAAATACATTATTAATATTTTCAACTTGCATATCCCAGCCCGTTTCTGCTTTCATTTGCGAAGGATGTCCTGACAGGACTCTTTTTAATGATTTAGCAGCTCTTGGTGTTGTCGGGGTGACAACTGCTTTAAATCCATTAGTAATCGATTGTTGAGAAACTTCAACATTTATAGTCATATCTTGCATTTCAATCAAATGCAATCGCAAAGCCTCAAGATTGACCTTTTCCCAACTGGTATTTGGATTAACCTCTAATGCAGCAATAACCTCTTGTAGTGTTGCAAATGGATCAGTGCCTGATTCTGTTAACATCACTTCACGCACTTGGGCAATTGGTTGGTTATGCCCCATCATCGCTGCATGGTCCATATTGGCATGATGCATTTGTGCACTAGCGATAGGTACGAACATCATCATACTCAAACTTAATTTTTTAAGACTCATACTAACTCCTGGTGATTCAT
>DTVJ01000237.1 GCA_012963565.1 Piscirickettsiaceae bacterium | reverse complement strand
TAGTTTTGTGGTTAGCCCGTTATTTTTTAATGGTGGCAATATTGGCAAGCTAGCTATCACTGGAACCGTTAATGACTTGGCCATGAGTGGAGCGAAACCTTTGTATCTAACCTGTGGCTTGATTTTAGAAGAAGGGTTTCCTATCGAAACACTAGATGTAATTATAAAATCAATGCAAGAAACTGCAGAGCAGGCTGGTATTAAAGTAGTGTGCGGTGACACAAAAGTTGTAGAAAGAGGTAGTGCAGATCAAATATTCATCAATACGGCCGGTGTAGGTGTCATTCCTAAAGGGGTTGAGATTCACTCGACCAGTGCTTGTTTAGGTGACAAAGTTATAGTCAGTGGTTATATGGGAGATCATGGCGCTACTATCATGCAGTCTAGAGCGGAATTGGCTATTTCTGCAGATATTGATAGTGATTGCCAAGTGCTCAATCATTTGGTGGAAAAAATGCTTAGTGTTTCTAACAATATTCACTCATTGCGCGATGCTACTCGCGGTGGCGTTGCTACAGTACTCAATGAAATTGCCATCGATTCTAATGTATTTATTAGCATACAAGAGGATACTCTACCAATTAGAGTGCCAACTCGCGGTGTTTGTGAAATTCTAGGATTAGATCCGCTCTATCTTGCTAATGAAGGAACATTGGTTTGCGTGGTAAAGGCAGAAGATGCAGATTTGGTTCTTAAAGCGATGAAACAAACTAAAGAAGGAGAAAATGCTTGTATCATTGGTGAGGTAGCTGATGGCCCAGAAGGTGTTGTGGCCCTTAATACTTTATTCGGTGGTAATAAGATTATCGATAAATTGATTGGAGATCAGTTACCAAGAATCTGCTAACTTTAAATAACACTAATCAAAAATTTAATATATTCTTTGTTCTCATATACAATCCCACCCATGAAATTACTACTCCTACCTTTGCTGCTGCTGACCACTTCGATATTTGCCAATATTGGTCTATACGAGATGGGTAAGGCATATTACTATGGTGATGGTGTTGAGCAGGATTATGACAAGGCCTTTAGTGCATTTTCGTATGCGACTAAGGTTGGTGATTCAGATGCACAAACTGCTTTAGCCATAATGCACATCGAAGGTAAAGGTACGCCACAAAACGACAAACAAGGCATTACTCTATTGCAAGAGTCCGCCAATCAAGACCATGCCAAAGCTCAGTATTATTTGGGTAGCATGTATTATTTGGGTATTGGTGTCGATCGTGATTTAGAAGTGGCATTTCAGTGGATTAAAAAATCAGCTAAGAAAGGGTATGCGGATGCCCAGCAGAATTTAGCCTTAATGTATGAACAAGGCAACGGCACCAAGAAAAACGCATTATTGGCTAATAAGTGGTATTTAGAATCGGCTAAATCTGGCAACAGCGAAGCGCAGTATCATCTCGCTAAAATTTACTTGGATTCTGATGAATATAATCAAGCTCATATTTGGTTACTAAAATCTGCTAAACAAGATAACGCGCAAGCGCAGTATCATCTTGGTCGTTTATTCTCGGATGGTAAAGGGGTTCCACGTGATCATGATCAAGCCTTTGAATGGTATCAAAAAGCAGTCGAAAATGGTAACGATGAAGCAGTTTATATCTTAGCTCAACTCTATGACCAAGGTTTGGGTGTGGATATTGATTATCAAAAATCACACCAACTTTATCAAATGGCATTGACACAAGGAAAGCTAGATGCCTATCAGGATATTGCTAGGCATTATGAAACTGGTCAGGGTATTGAGAAGGATTTAAATAAAGCTTATAACTTCACCATTGCAGCAGCAAGAAAAGGGCACATGGCTTCTCAGCGCAAGATAGCACTAATGTATGAACAAGGTATTGGCACTAAAAAATCTTTAAAAAAGGCTAAATACTGGCTAAAAAAACTCATTAAAAAAGGCGATAAGAAAGCGAAAGAAGATCTTAACAGATTACAAAAAAGGTAAAAATCTTCCAGTTTTGTTTTTATAATTTTGATAACTATCAAAGCGTTCATTGAGTAGTTTTTCTTCTAAATTAGATTTAAGTATTAAATCTATAAATAAGATCACCATCACCAATTGTGCCAAGTAGTGCGAGTTAGTTAAAGTTAGTGCTAAACACAACAATAAAACACTGGTATACATCGGATGCCTAATAAAGCGATAGATGCCATACGTCACCAATTGGTGCCTGTCTTTTAAAGTTGGCACGATATTAAGATTATCAAGTTTCATATTAATGACAGCGGTAATACCAATCACAACTGAAAGCGCTATTAATGCATAGCTAAGCGGGTCTAAATGATCAAATTGCGCATTCATGATTAGATAAATAATGCAGACAAATTGGATAACAACGTAAATCATCGTAAGCTCTGTTAGGTGTGAGAAGGTTATAATACGCCTTATTGTCTCATAGTTTTAAGATGGAAGTTGATATTGTAATCATTGGTGGTGGACCAGCTGGGTTAAGTTTTGCTTGCTCGATGATGGATGCAGACGTGAAAGTTCTAGTGGTAGAAAAATCTAGCACTGATGCAATTGCCAACCCTCAGGCAGATGGCAGGGAAATTGCTTTGACACATTTGTCGGTCAAAATTCTAAAAAAATTAGGCGTGTGGGATTTAATTGATCACTCTGAAGTCTCCCCCTTAAAAGAAGCTAAAGTATTTGATGGTGATTCTCCTTCGCTACTTAATTTTAAAAGTGACGATTCTTCAATAGAAGCGCTAGGGTATTTGATACCTAATTATCAAGTTCGACAAGCACTTTATCAGCGAGTTAATCAGGCCGATAATATTACCTTGATGACAGATGCTATGGTGGATGATGTTGAATATCTTGGAGATTATTCACGGGTACTATTTGCAGATGCCAGCACAGTGAAAGCCAAGTTGGTGATTGCGGCTGACAGTCGCTTTTCTAACATTCGCCGTAAAGTAGGTATACCTGCATTAATGAAAGATTTTTCTAAAGTGATGATCGTGACTAAGATGGAGCATGAGAACACGCATAATAACACTGCATTAGAATGCTTTGATTATGGTCAAACCTTAGCTCTATTGCCTATGGTGGGTAATGCCTCTTCTGTTGTTCTGACAGTGGCAACTAATAAGGCGAAAGCTATGTTAGATATGTCAGAGGCAGATTTTAACGCTAAGATTACTCAAGATTTTAAAGGTCAATTAGGGCAGATGACTCAAAGTGGAGAGCGTCATTCTTATCCCTTAGTTGCGGTGCATGCACAAACCTTTATTGCTGATCGTTTTGCGCTTATTGGCGATGCAGCTGTGGGTATGCATCCAGTAACCGCACACGGGTTTAACTTAGGTTTAAGAGGGCAGGATATTCTGGCGACTTTGATTAAAGAGGCTTGCACTCATGGACAAGATATTGGCTCAAAATCTTTACTTAAATTATTTGAGAAAAAACACATTAATTTAACTCGATTAATGTTTTTTGGTACCAATGGCATTGTTGCATTATTTACTAATGATGCACCTGTTATTAAGCAAGTGAGACGATTTGTGCTTAAGTTTGCTGAGCATTTTCCGCCGATCAAGTATTTGATTACCCATCATTTAACTGAAGCCAAGAAAAATCGATTTTTGCCGTTCTAATAACATGGGTGTTGATTTAATTAAATTAAGGCGTGAATTTACTAGTGGTGGTCTTACTCGCACTGAGCTCAATAACAATCCATTTGATCAATTTGAGACCTGGATAGAGCAGGCAACTCAAGCAGAACTTACGCTACCTAATGCAATGAGCCTAGCCACCTCAGATGCCGATGAAATCAGTATTAGAACCGTATTATTAAAGTCATTTGATGAGCAGGGGTTTGTGTTTTTTACCAACTATAACTCTAAAAAGTCAAAACAAATTCAGGATAACCCAAAAGCAGCTCTGTTGTTTCCTTGGTTAGACCTTGAGAGGCAAGTTAAAATTTCAGGGGTGGTTGAGAAAATATCAACATTAGAGTCGGTCAAGTATTTTGCTTCAAGACCCAAGGATTCGCAACTAGGGGCATGGGCTTCGAGCCAATCTTCACAATTATCTTCCAGGCAGGTGTTGTTGTCTCAGTTTGAATCAATGAAAGCAAAGTTCATCAAAGGTAAGGTGCCGCTGCCAGATTTTTGGGGTGGTTATCGCGTGGTGCCACATACCATTGAATTTTGGCAGGGTAGGGAAAATCGACTACATGATCGATTTGTTTACAAGAAGGAGCAAGATGAGTGGCTAATTAGCCGGTTAGCTCCTTAAATCTTCAATTACTTCTTGGGTGTTAGGCTGTTTGCCTGTCCAGAATTCAAAAGCCGCTGCAGCTTGTTCAACCAGCATACCTAATCCATCTACCACCATATTAGCATTATTGGCTTGTGCCCAATCCATAAATGGTGTTTGCTTACCATACATCAAATCATAACAAATCGCACCATTAGCTACGCCACTGGAGATATTAGGCATTTGCCCATCTAAAGAGGCACTGGTGGCATTAATAATGACATCTACCGGATCGTCTTTAACTTTATCTAAGCCAAATCCACAAGTGTTTCCATAATCAGAAAAATCTTTAGCCAGTTGGACAGCTTTGGATGCAGTACGATTGGCAATCATTAAGCGTTTTGTTTGTTGCTTGAGTAGTGGCAGTAAGATACCACGTGTTGCACCACCCGCACCTAGAATCAATACCGTTTTATTGTTAAGATCTATGTTTAGATTTTTGGTTAAATCATTCACTAAGCCAATACCATCAGTATTCTCGCCCATTAACTCATCGCCATCAATTTTAATGGTATTGACTGCACCAGCGGTTTGAGCGTTTAGTGTGAGTTGAGTCGCTAAATTAAAAGCATCTATTTTAAAAGGAACTGTAATGTTAAAACCTTTAGCACCCTGATCAATAAATGACTGCGCACTTCGTGCAAAATCATCAATAGGGGCTAAGATTTTGTCGTAACGAATGTCTAACCCAGTTTGCTGGGCAAACTGGGTATGAATAACAGGTGATAGACTGTGCTCTATAGGGTTGCCAAAAACACCATAACGATTCATCACTAATCTTTCGTATCAGCGATGGCGCCTGCCTTGATCGGGAAATCTACACCTGCTATTTCCTTTGCTTCAGGCTTTGGCTTTTGTTGAGCTTTATCCTGAGGTTTGCTTTG
>DTVJ01000236.1:2297-5164 GCA_012963565.1 Piscirickettsiaceae bacterium | reverse complement strand
GGGGTTTTTGCCAGTAATACATCGTCTTCATGAGCAACAGCATTCATCAATGAGGCGACGTTAAGGTGTGAGAGAATGGCTAGTGCCACTTTAGGGCCAATACCATTGACTCTGATTAACTCTCTAAACAGGGTTTTTTCATCTTTTGAGATAAAGCCATATAGCGTATGTGCATCTTCTTTGACATGTAAATGCGTGTGTAAGACCAAGTTGACATCGGCACCCATTTCATAGAAAGTTGACATTGGACATAGGATTTCATAACCAATACCACTAACCTCGAGCAAGATCTCTGGTGGATTTTTTTCTAGAATTTTTCCTGTGAGTTGTCCAATCATTTAGTTAATGATTATAGCCAAGAATAGGTTTTGAAATATTCTGTCTCAAAAGCTTTAATTTCATCCGTATATTGCAATGTTAGACCAATATCATCTAAACCATGAAGGAGGCGTTTTTTGCGTTCAGCATCAACTTCAAAGGCGTAATTTTTATCACCAGTAGTAATGCTTTGAGCTTCAAGATTAATGGTGATTTCACCGTTTACGGCAAACAACTCATCCATTACATTATTGTCTTGCACAATAGGCAAAATACCATTTTTAAAGCAGTTGTTATAAAAGATATCTGCAAAACTAGGTGCAATAATCGCTTTGAAACCATAGTCTTCCAGCGCCCAAGGTGCATGCTCACGGGATGAGCCGCAACCAAAATTTTCACGCGCTAATAAAATTTGAGCACCTTGGTATTGAGGTTGATTAAGGACAAATTCAGTATTCAATGGGCGCTTGGAATTATCCATTCCCACTTCACCATGGTCAAGATAGCGCCACTCGTCAAAAAGGTTAGGACCAAAGCCCGAACGCTTAATTGATTTTAAAAATTGTTTTGGAATGATGGCATCAGTATCCACATTGGCGCGATCAAGTGGCACAGCAATAGAAGTTAATGTTGTGAATTTTTCCATTTTACACCCCCGAAAAATGACCAGCAATAGCACTGGCTGCTGCAATAGCTGGGCTAACCAAGTGAGTAAATGAGCCTTGACCTTGACGACCTTCAAAGTTACGATTTGAAGTGGATGCACAGCGCTCACCCGCTTCAAGTTTGTCAGCATTCATGGCTAGACACATAGAACAACCTGCCTCACGCCACTCGAAGCCGGCATCAGTAAATATCTTGTCTAATCCTTCATCTTCTGCTTGTTTTTTGATGAGGCCTGAGCCGGGAACAACTAAGGCTTGTTTAATGTTATCAGCAATGTGTTTGCCTTCGACGACCTCAGCGGCCAAACGCAAGTCTTCAATACGAGAATTGGTGCAAGAGCCAATAAACACCACATCAATATCCACTGTATTTATTGGTGTATTGGCATCTAGGTGAATGTAGTTAAGCGCATTGCGAATACTTTCTGCTTTAACGCTGTCTGTTTCTTTGTCAGGATCAGGTATCACACCATCAATACTAATCACCATTTCTGGTGAAGTGCCCCAAGTGACTTGCGGCTTGATATCGGCTGCATTAAAATTAACCACCTTGTCAAAGTGTGCATCAGCATCAGAATGTAGTGTGTTCCAATAGACTACGGCTTTATCCCATTCATCACCTGTTGGGGCTAATGGACGACCTTTAACATATTCAATGGTTTTAACGTCAACCGCCACCATGCCAACTCGAGCACCAGCTTCAATTGCCATGTTACATAGGGTCATTCTACCTTCAATTGATAAACCTTGAATGGTATCACCTGAAAATTCAATGGCATAACCTGTGCCACCAGCAGTGCCAATCTGACCAACAATGTACAGCGCAACATCTTTGGCGCTTACGTGTTCGTTTAAATTGCCATTGACTTCTATTTTTAAATTCTTTGATTTTGACTGCCATAAACAACCAGTAGCCAATACGTGTTCGACTTCACTGGTACCGATACCAAAAGCCAGAGCACCGAGTGCACCATGGGTTGAGGTGTGTGAGTCGCCACAAACAATGCTCATACCGGGTAGGGTGGCACCTTGTTCAGGACCAACCACATGCACAATACCTTGGCGAACGTCAGTCATGTGAATTTCGTTAATACCAAATGTTTCGCAATATTTATCTAGCGTTTCAATTTGAAGTTTTGAAATTGGATCACTAATACCACTTACACCTGATGAACGCTCAGTGGTCGGCACATTATGATCAGGTACCGCTAAGTTGGCATCAATTCTCCACGGTTTTCTGCCAGCCATTTCAAGACCTTCAAAGGCTTGAGGTGAGGTGACTTCGTGAATCAATTGTCGGTCAATATAAATGAGCAAGGTGGAGCCTTCTTCACGCACCATGTGTGCACTCATTAGTTTGTCATAAAGTGTTTTAGGCATTAAGAGTTAGCTAATAAATATTACTTGATAAAATAAGCTATTTTACATTTTCTTTAATAGTTAGGGTTTTCATTATATGTGTGGTATTTGCGGTCAGTTAAGATTTGATGACAATGTAGTTAAGTCTGAAGACTTAAACACAATGATGCAAAAGATTGCACGTCGTGGTCCAGATTCAAGTGGACAGTGGGCGGATGGTAGGATTGGTTTTGGTCACCAACGCCTGAGTATTATTGATCTATCAAATCATGCAGCCCAACCGATGCAAGATGAGGCGCTTGATTTGGTATTGGTGTTTAATGGTACGATTTACAATTACCAAACCTTACGTCAAGATTTAATCAAACAAGGTTACAATTTTTTCTCACATTCAGATACCGAAGTCATTATTAAAGCCTACCATAAGTGGGGTGAGGACTGTGTTACTCACCTAGACGGCATGTTTGCTTTTTGCATTTGGGATAAGCAAAAATCTCAGTTATTTATTGCACGTGATCGTATGGG
>DTVJ01000236.1:0-2197 GCA_012963565.1 Piscirickettsiaceae bacterium | reverse complement strand
TGCTAGTGGGCTTATTGCATGAGGCGGGGCATGAAGATATACACACCTTCTCCATCGGTTTTGAAGACATTAATGATGAAGCGGGCTCTGAATTCGAATACTCTGATCAAATTGTCAAACAATTTAAGACTACACATCAAAAGTATGTTGTTAGTAATGCACAAGTGTTACCGCGCCTCGGTGAAGCGGTGGCGAATATGGCGGAGCCGATGGTAGGGCAGGACGCAGTGGCTTTCTATCTACTCTCAGAACAAGTATCAAAACATATTAAAGTAGTGCTTTCAGGTCAAGGGGCCGATGAGGCTTTTGCTGGGTATTTCTGGTATCCACGTATGCAAGCTGAGGCAGGCTCTGAAGTTGAGCGTTTTAGTAAACATTATGTGGATCGATCATACGAGGAGTATTTACAAACGGTAAACGAACACTACCACGGTGTTAATCACACGGAAATTTGGCTTAATAAAGAGTTTGCAAAAGCTAATGCGGATGAGTTTATGGACAAAGTCTTTCGTACTGATATTACACGTTTGGTGGTGGATGATCCGGTTAAACGTGTAGATAACATGACCATGGCGTGGGGTTTAGAAGCTCGCGTACCATTTATGGATTATCAATTGGTGGAACATGCACTAAGTATACCGCCAAGTTTAAAAATGTTCGAGGAAGGTAAACATCCACTCAAACAAATTGCCAGAGGCATATTGCCAGATAGTGTGATTGATCGTAAAAAAGGTTATTTTCCGATGCCAGCACTAAAATATGTGCAGGGTGAATTTTTAGAATTTATGTCTGATATACTCACTTCCAGTGCTTGTATTAATCGTGGTGTGTTTAATCAAGACTTTGTGCAAAAAGTAATTCATTCACCACAAGATTATATGACTGCACTCAATGGATCCCGACTTTGGCATTTAGCCTTGTTGGAATATTGGCTACAAATTAATATTGATGGATAAAATAATTATATATACAGACGGTGGTTGTCGAGGCAACCCTGGTATAGGTGGTTGGGGTGTTTGGCTCAGATATGGCGACCACGACAAAAAACTCAAGGGTGCCGAGCGAGATACCACCAATAATCAAATGGAATTAATGGCTGCAATTAAGGCGCTTGAAGCGATTAAATCAAGCAGTATTGCGATTGAGTTATATACTGATTCCAAGTATGTGATGACTGGTATTAACGAGTGGATAGTAAACTGGAAGGCCAAAGGCTGGAAGACAGCGAATAAAAAGTCGGTTAAAAATGTAGCGCTTTGGAAGCGTCTCGATGTACTTAATCAACAGCACAATGTTGAATGGCGTTGGGTTAAAGGCCACAGTGGCGATTCAGGCAACGAGATGGCGGATACACTAGCCAATCAGGCGATGGACAACATACAGCAATAATTACTTATAGTCCTATGGGTAATTACCTAAACAGGTTAATTCATTCTCAAATTTTTTAAAAAATAGTTCCTTATAGCCAACTTTATAAGAATATCATTATATACAAATAGTCCAGAAAAAACTTGAAATAGAATATCAGAATGGTATAACAAACGTCTTTACAGTGATTTAATACAACAATACGGGAGTTAAGTAGTGAAAAAATTAGCAATATTAGTAGGATTTTTGTTAGGCCTCAACATGAGTGTACTGGCTGATAAAGATGATGGCATTGCAGCATTAGGTGATAGTGCCACGGATGCACAGAAAGAATTAGTACGTAAAGGCGCACAAGATCGTTGCGATGAAGCAGGGGAAGATAAGAAAGAAGAGTGTGTAATGGATTATTATGCGCAGCATAACTTAGAAGAAGAGCCAAGTTGTGACTAAAACGAATTTTAGCCTTGACTACTTGGTGGCTAACAACTAACTCGAAAGAGTATTTTTTTATAAAAGAGGAGAGAAGTATGAAACTTCAAACATTAGTAGTAAGTGCTGCATCAGTAGCATTATTAGCATCAACGGCTGTAACAGCTAAGCCAGTTGGTATCGTTAAAGGCGTTATGGAAGTTGCGGGTATTTCACGTAACCAAGATAACGGAGCAACAATTGACCCAGCGTTTGCAAAAACGTCACGTCCTTGTCCACCATTCTGTATTCAACCAACTTTTCCATTTTCGCCTGCAGAAGTTGACACAGTAACTGAACTTGATGTAATCCACGCAGCACGTGATGCTGCTGGTGGCGATACTTCAGTAGTGGTAGTTGA
>DTVJ01000235.1 GCA_012963565.1 Piscirickettsiaceae bacterium | reverse complement strand
CGAATGAATAACACCGATAGTATTTAATGAAAACTGAGTTTCAACCAACATAGCACAGCTCCTTGATAATAAGTTAGCTTATGAGTATAGTGTGAGTGTATAAGTTACTATGATGTAAATAAGGAGAGTACATTATAAAACTAAAAATAATATTGCTATCTTTACTATTACAGATTAGCTTAAGTGCTGTCACTTTTGTACATGCTGATACAGGTGTAAATCAAATATTTAATACTGATTTTAGTCGTCTTGTTAAGGTATATGCAAAAGCTAAACTTGGGGATGCAGAAGCTCAATACACCATAGCGGTGATGTATGACAATGGCGTAGGTGTTGCAGAAGATGACAAAGAGGCGCTTAAATGGTATCGAAAAGCCGCAGAGCAAGGCAATGTTTACGCTCAAAATAATCTAGGGGTGATGTACGACAAGGGTGTCGAAGGTGTTTCGGAAGACGATAAAGAAGCTCTTAAATGGTATCGCAAAGCCGCCGAACAAGGATATGCTAACGCCCAAAACAATTTGGCAGTGATGTATGACAGGGGTGGTAAAGGCGTTTCAGAAGATGATAAAGAAGCTCTTAAATGGTATCGAAAAGCTGCCGAGCAAGGATATGCTGATGCTCAATATACTTTAGGCTGGAGGTATGCAAATGGCAAAGGTTTTTTAGAAAACGACAAAGAAGCTACTAAATGGTTTCGAAAAGCTGCCGAGCAGGGAAATATTTACGCCCAAAACAATTTAGCAGTGATGTATGACAATGGCGAAGGCGTTCTAGAAGATGACAAAGAAGCTCTGAAATGGTATCGCAAAGCCGCCGAGCAAGGCAATGTTTATGCCCAAAACAATTTAGCAACGATGTATGACAAGGGTGGCAAAGGTGTTTTAGAAGATGACAAAGAGGCTCTTAAATGGTATCGCAAAGCCGCCGAACAAGGATATGTTAATGCACAATACAATTTAGCCGTGATGTATGACAATGGCGGCAAGGGCATTTCAGAAGATAACAAAGAAGCTGTTATTTGGTATCGTAAAGTAGCCGAACAAGGATATGCTAGTGCTCAATATAATTTAGGGTTGATGTATCAATATGGTGAGGGTTTAGTTAAAGATATGACCAAAGCCAAATATTGGATTAAGAAGGCCTATGAAGGAAGCGATGCTGAGGTAAGTAAGATTGCTGAAGAAAATTGGAATAAATTTGAACTTTGGAAATATTAAATATCTAGTTTAGAGGAATAATGGAAAATCTAA
>DTVJ01000234.1 GCA_012963565.1 Piscirickettsiaceae bacterium | reverse complement strand
CGTCTGAATTTACTTAATCTCTACTTGTTTATATTCATAATAAAAAGCCATACAAGAATGTAGGGATTTTCGTTTATAATTCATATTTTTTTTATTAATTAAATGGTTTTAGCTTATACGGCTAATTGACCATCAGACACATCATTATGCTAAGTTCAATTAGAAACAAAACTAAAGGCTGGTTAGCCTATTTAATCGTTGGTTTAATTACTATTCCTTTTGCCTTATTTGGTATCAATGAATATTTTACTGGCGCCTCTAACATTATTGTTGCCACCATTAATGACGATGAAATTTCTAAAGAAGAGTTTTTATCAGAATTTGATCCTAAGAAAAGACGTCTACAGCAAGAGTTGGCTGAAAAATACACCACTGAATTTGATTATGTGTTGAAACAATCAACGATTGAATCTATGATCAATCGACGTCTATTAGATCAGCTTGCCGATGAGTTGGGTCATGCAACAACTGCTGGCGAATTACAAGCATTCATTCAGTCAAACAATGTCTTCAAAGAAGATGGGAAATTTTCTTTGGAGAGATACAAGCAGTTACTTAGACTTAATGGCTATAGTGATGTTAAGTATGAGACAACTAAGTTAACTGAGTTGACTCAAGGGCAACTCAAATATAATTTATTAGATTCTGCTTTTGTGACACCTTCTGCATTAAAGCAGTTACAGGCATTGAATGATCAAGAGCGTGAGTTTGGCTATATTCAGCTCAATGCAGATGATTACTCTGGCAAAGTAAAAGTGGACATCAAGAGTGTCAAAGATTTTTATGACAATCAAAAAGAATCATTTTTTGAACCACAAAAGATCAAGGTTGATTTTATTGAGTTATCACTCAAACAAATTGCCAAAGGAATTAAAGTGAATGAAGATGAGTTATTTAATTTTTATGAAGATGAAAAAGAACGTTTTACAACTGAAGAAGAACGTCAAGCTCAACACATTCTTGTAGAGTCTAAGCAAGAGGCAAACGAGATTATTGAATTGTTAAATAAAGGTGGTGATTTTGCTAAGTTAGCAGCTACTCACTCTCAAGACACGAGTTCAAAAGATAGCGGTGGTGATTTAGGATTTTTTACTCTAGGGGTGATGATGCCTGAGTTTGAAGCCAAAGTGTTTAGTATGAAAGAGGGCGAGGTTAGTGCACCAGTAAAAACTGAGTTTGGTTATCATGTTATCAAGCTTAATAATATTCAAGCTGGATCTATCAAACCATTTGATGATGCGATACGTTCTGAGTTAG
>DTVJ01000233.1:952-1259 GCA_012963565.1 Piscirickettsiaceae bacterium | reverse complement strand
GTTATTGGTGAGTGTGAGGTTGCAGATGAACTAAAGAAATTACTCGTCAATATTAATGTAGATACTCGCTACATAGTTACACAAGTTGGGCGCATAACCTCTAAAAAAAGTAGAATCATTGCCTCACAACAACAAGTGGTTAGATATGACCGTGAAAGCACCGACGAGATCAATACTGAATCAAAAAATGTAATTCTTAATACTTTTACAAAAATCATTTCAGACTATGATGGAGTATTATTATCAGACTATGGCAAAGGCGTACTTACCAATGAACTAACTGTGTCTTTAATTAACGTTGCCAATA
>DTVJ01000233.1:492-942 GCA_012963565.1 Piscirickettsiaceae bacterium | reverse complement strand
GGTTGACCCTAAGGGCTCAGATTATTCAAAATACAAAGGCGCATACTTACTCACGCCAAATAAAAAAGAGGCAAGTGAAGCAACGCAAATTAATATTAAGGACAATGCGAGCCTCTCTCAGGCTATCACTCAATTAAAAACCAAATGTGATTTAAATGTATCACTAATCACCTTAAGCGAACAAGGTGTGGCGATTTATGATGATGAATTACGTATTCACCCTACCGTTGCTAGAGAGGTATTTGATGTAACTGGGGCAGGTGACACAGTTCTTGCTTCACTGGGTTTTGCCTTAGCATGTGAATATGGTATTGATGATGCAGTAAAGTTCTCCAATCTAGCAGCAGGTGTAGTGGTTGGAAAAATTGGTAGCGCAACTGCAACGCTGAACGAAATCATTGAATACGAATCAAGCCTGAATAAATCTACCAGTGATGAACACATTAAAAC
>DTVJ01000233.1:217-482 GCA_012963565.1 Piscirickettsiaceae bacterium | reverse complement strand
AGCTGAAATCACTACTTTAACCACAGAGCTAAAAGTCAGAGATAAAAAGATTGTATTTACCAATGGCTGTTTTGATTTACTGCATGCAGGGCATGTTAGGTACTTAGAAGCTGCTAAAAGTTTTGGTGATGTTTTAATACTAGGGCTAAATTCTGACAGCTCAGTTACTACTTTAAAAGGTGAAGGCCGTCCTATTAACACACAAATAGACAGAGCCTACATTTTGGCCGCACTCGAAGCTGTGGATTATGTGGTGATTTTTGAT
>DTVJ01000233.1:0-207 GCA_012963565.1 Piscirickettsiaceae bacterium | reverse complement strand
ACCTTACAATTTAATTAAGGCCGTTAAGCCACACATTTTAGTCAAAGGTGGCGATTATGAAGGCAAAGAAGTAGTTGGGCAAGACATCGCAGGTGAGTTAAAATTGGTACAATTTGTGGACGGTAAAAGCACCACCCGAACTATTGAAAAAATTCAACAAACTAACTAAAAGATAAAAATAAATTATGCAATCTATAATCAAATATG
>DTVJ01000232.1:1024-1259 GCA_012963565.1 Piscirickettsiaceae bacterium | reverse complement strand
TATAGTAACTCAGCTAATGGTAGGAGTTCGCTATACAGTAACACCGAAGGTTTTGAAAATACTGCTAGTGGTAGGAGTGCGCTATATAGTAACACTACTGGTGATAATAATACTGCTAGTGGTAGGAGTGCGCTATACAGTAACACTACTGGTTATAATAATACTGCTAGTGGTAGGGATGCGCTATACAGTAACACCGAAGGTTTTGAAAATACTGCTAGTGGTAGGAGTGCGC
>DTVJ01000232.1:0-994 GCA_012963565.1 Piscirickettsiaceae bacterium | reverse complement strand
ACAGTAACACTACTGGTTATAATAATACCGCGAATGGACATTCATCGTTATATGCTAACACTACTGGTTATAAGAATACCGCAATTGGCAATCAAAGTTTATATTCAAATACAACAGGTATCTACAATACTGCTAGCGGACATAAAGCACTAAGTAATAATACTACTGGTTCTAATAATACTGCAAATGGCTATATATCATTGAACGCAAATACAACTGGTTATGAGAATGCTGCATTTGGCACCAGCTCATTGGAAAAGAATACCATTGGTTATAACAATACTGCTACTGGTTATTACAGTTTAAACGCAAATACCACTGGTTATAAGAACAATGCATTTGGCCACTCCTCCTTAGATTCAAATACCACCGGTTATAAGAACAATGCATTTGGCAACAGCTCCTTAGATTCAAATACCACTGGTTATGAAAATACTGCGTTTGGTCACGCCTCTTTAAAGAATAACACTACTGGTTCACTAAATACTGCTGTTGGTATCGCCTCTTTAAAGGAAAACACTACTGGTAAATATAATACTGTTGTAGGTGTTTCTGCATTAGGATACGCCACCACTGGCAGTAACAATACTGTCTTTGGCTTGGCTGCTGGTGATACAGTTAATGGTTATGGTAATGTATTTATTGGCGTACTAGCTGGAGCTAATGATCCAACCCAAGAAAGTGTGATAAGTAGGTCTGATAAGTTATACATCTCAAGCAACTCATACACAATAGATGGTAATGACAACTTTACATCAATGACTGAACGAAATTTAATAACAGGTGATTTTTCAACTGGTGAAATGACTCTTGGTAATAGTGGAACTAGCGCAGGAGCATTTAATTTAGCAACATCGGGAACCAGAATAATCAATATCGGGTCATCAAGTTCAACTACTACTATTCGTGGACTTAGTTCAAGCCCAACATATAATGATGAGGCTACTAGTAAAGCATATGTTGATAAACTAACTGATGCGAACACTGCAAGGTT
>DTVJ01000231.1 GCA_012963565.1 Piscirickettsiaceae bacterium | reverse complement strand
TCGCAGCAATAACACCAGCTTTTAGGGCATTGATAAAATGTACCTTTTCTAAGGGTACAGCATAATACAAAATCGAAAAGCCTAAACTAGATAATACAAACGGCAACATAATAGGCGCATAATTAGCCGCTGGTAGATTACTAAACAACTCTGATGCCACCACATAAGAACTAAAAAATAACGATGCACCAACAAATATAGGTCCTAAGAATAATACAAATAAATAAGAAACCAAACCTTCCATCCAATGACGATGGTGCTGGTCATGCCAAGCAAGATTAATACGCTTGTCAATTTCATACAACAATAACATCACAGCAAAAACCAAGAATAAAGAGCTTAAGCCTTTCAGTGCTTGTGCTTGAGCAATAAACTGCTGAATGTAGTCTTTAGCTGCATCATAATTTTGGGGTAACAGCTGGGTAAACAAAAACTGCTCTAGATGTTGCTGAAAATCAGCAAAGTAAGGAGATAAGGAAAAAACACTTAAGCTAAGTGCTAAGCCAGGCACAATGGCAAACAAGGTATCGAACGAAAGTATTGCAGCAGAGTCAAAGCCTTGTCGTTTAACAAACCTTTTTAATACTGCTGTGACCATATACAGATCCTTATATTATCTTTGTGATTTTAAGTAGTCCTCGTAATTGCCAGAATAGTAATGCATGCCATCTTCTTTAAGCTCTACAACCTTGGTAGACAAAGAAGAAACAAACTCTCTATCGTGACTCACAAAGATTAGTGTACCCTCATAATTATCCAGTGCAAGGTTAAGTGCTTCAATTGATTCCATATCAAGGTGGTTAGTTGGCTCATCCATGACCAAAATATTTGGCTTTTGTAACATCAACTTACCAAATAGCATTCTGCCCTTCTCACCACCAGAAAGTGACTTAACACTTTTAATAATGTCATTCTTGCCAAACAGCATCTTACCAAGTACGCCACGCATGGCTTGAATATCATCTTTCTCACTCTTGAATTGGCTCATCCAATCTAGTACGGTCATATCCTCTTTAAAATCAGCACTGTGATCCTGTGCATAGTAACCAATATTTGAATTTTCACTCCACTTGATCTTACCTTTATCGGCTTCAATCTCACCTACCAAAGTACGTAGCAATGTGGTTTTACCAATACCATTTTGACCAATGATAGCGACACGTTCACCGACTTCAAATAAGAAGTCAATGTCTTTTAAAACTTCAAGTTCATCGAAACTTTTTGCTAGCCCTTCAACTTCCAATACGTTTCTGTGGAGTTTGTTTTCTTG
>DTVJ01000230.1 GCA_012963565.1 Piscirickettsiaceae bacterium | reverse complement strand
CATAATCGCACGAGTCACGCCCCTTTTGACATCACCCATAAAGGTCTTTCCACCATTTTTCTCAGAATGGTCCCACTCATACTCTATTAAATCCTCTAGGAATGAGATAGGCGAAGCTCCTTTTTCATTATCGACACAAGCTCTGTGTAGACGCTTAATTGCTCTGGATTTGTCCTTATCACCCATCTTTGATTTCTCAACAGAGTTCTGCAGCATATCAATTGTTTCATCCATCGCCTTTGTGTCAATCGGATGCGGTCTACCGTCCTTTCCACCGATAGCGAATGAGAATCTAGCCGGGTCTTCAAAGCGAGATGCATCACCGTGCACTACCTCGGATACCATCGCTAGAGACTTCAGTGTTCTAGGCCCTACACCTTTCATCATCACCAGGTCTTCAAAGTTATCAATATCACGATTGTATGCCATATTCAGTACCGAACCTAGACGTACCATATTGACATCCTCTTCACGTACATCGTGTCTATTAGGCATCACAATACCTCTATATGCATCCAGCACTTCAGCTGGCTTCTCTTTCGTGAGACCGACCATATTTGTTCTGAGCATATCAGCCTTTGAGTCAGTTAGATTCAGTACTGGGGAGCCTTTTTCACCGACAATACCTGTGTGTGGTGCATCTACAAATGAGCGCACTGTAGGTGAATGCCAGTGATAGCGTCTCGCTCTACGGTCACTTGTGTTCATCCCCTGAGTTATGCTCGTCCACTCACCTTCATCCGATAGAATAAAGTACTGCTGATACAGATTGTAACCATCCTGCACTGCATTATTATCTACCCTACGAGTCAATTGGCACGCCTTTACCAGCCCATCTCCATCTAGTGAATGCTTGTCAGCTAATCTCTCCACCTGGTTTGGTGCTGACCATCCGTATTTACCTTTACCACCTAGAATGTATAGTCCTAGGTCTGAGGCTTTCGGGTTGATTTGTCTCTTTAATGAGCCGAGTACAGTAGCCGTCACTCCTGAAGAGTTCCACTGCATACCCATCACTGCACCGAGTGCTTGAAACCAGTTAGGATCACTCATTCTAGTGAGCACTTCTGATTTGCCATAGTTATCTACGATGGACTCTACAATTGAGCTACCCATCAATCCCATTCTTTGAGTTAAAAAATTTGGAACCTTGCCAAAATGTAGCGGTAGTCCCATTGTTCCTGCACTTATCATATTCATTCTCCTGTTATAATCACAATTAATTCATCACACACAACATCACTTCATATACCTTTTTATCCTTTTCACCTCCCTATTAATT
>DTVJ01000229.1 GCA_012963565.1 Piscirickettsiaceae bacterium | reverse complement strand
CATTGGTGGCGACCTTGGTGGTGCCATTAAAGGCTTTAAAAAATCCATGAAAGAAGGCTCGGAAGACAAAAAAATTGACAATAAGGATGATGTGATCGAAGCCAAAGTTGTCAAAGAAGAAGACAAAAAAGAAAAATAAACTATGTTTGATGTTGGTTTTTGGGAGTTTGCCTTAATTGCAGTCATCGGTCTTATTGTCGTCGGCCCTGAAAGAATGCCGGCTATTGCTAGAAAAGCAGGTCACTACGTTGGCAAAGTCAAAAAATTTGTCGCCAAAGTTCAAGAAGATATTGGTGATGAGCTCGAAGCCGATAAACTCAAAGAACATTTAAGCCTTGAAGACAAGGACGCTAACATTGTTGAGATCTTTGAAGAAACTAAAAACACACTCAGCGAAATCAAGAAAGACGCTAACAACAAGGAATCATGACTTCACAGCGTAAAAAAGAAGAAATGACCTTTGTTCAGCATTTGGTCGAATTACGCGACAAACTTTTACATTCGGTTCTTGCCATTCTCTTGGTATTTGTTGGTATTTTCCCTTTTGCCAACGAGGTTTATGGGTTTATTGCAGCGCCTATCATTAACGTTCTGCCCGCAGATACGAATATCATCGCCATTGGGGTTATCTCACCATTCTTAACACCATTAAAAATGGCGTTAATTTTTGCAGTATATGTAGCTATGCCGTATTTGTTGTTTCAAATATGGTCTTTTGTCGCGCCAGCCTTGTACAAACACGAAAAGCAAATGATCATACCTTTGGTGATTTCCTCTACTATTTTGTTTTACGCTGGTTTATTATTTTCGTTCTATATTGTTTTCCCGGTTATTTTCGGGTTCTTATCTGGCGTTGGCCCTAGTATTGTTGACTTTACCCCTGATATTCAATACTACCTAGACTTTGTACTTAAAGTCTCTTTTGCGTTTGGTGTGGCTTTTGAAGTGCCTATCGCCACCATCTTATTAATCATGTTTAATGTCACCACCATAGAAAAACTTAAAAATAATCGACCTTATGTGATTATTGGTGCATTCGTTTTAGGTATGCTACTTACACCACCAGATATTATCTCGCAAGTTCTGATTGCCATTCCAATGTGGCTACTATTCGAAGCGGGATTATTCTTTGCACCTTTGTTTAAACGTCAAGAAAAATCAATAGATGATAACGATCCTACTGAACCTACATCAAACTCAGACGAGGATGAAACATTTGATGATGAAGATTGGGATGATGCAGAGATGGAAGCGGAGATGGATAAAATTGACGCAGAAATGA
>DTVJ01000228.1 GCA_012963565.1 Piscirickettsiaceae bacterium | reverse complement strand
GTCATTGTAAAAATTTACGATATTTTCAATTGCTGGTGTTGCCATAACACAATCACCTAGCCAAGTTGGAAGCTCAATCAGTATTTTCATTATTAATTTTCACAAAAACTGCTGTATACCCAGTTGTGAAGCTTTTTTCACGATCTAAATAATCTAACCAATAAAATAAAGGGCGAATAACATATGCGCTTGGGAGATACAAGATAAACCAAGTTGGCAGTAGCATGAATGTCATAAGTACACAAAATAAAGTGTTTTGACCGCGCTTCTTTGCTCTAAACGGGTCGTATTGCTTTAAAAACTTTTTAAATGCGACTGGTAATCTTTTGCCAATTAACCAAAATGCACCACCAACTTTTTCTATTTCGGTGATATGAAATCCTGTTTTTTGAGCCAATTGATCTAGACCATAATGAGTAAATTGAAAATACTGCCATGGTTCACCATGCAGGGGGCCATTAAGAGGAACGCTAAGCAATAATTTACCATTAGGTTTAATCACTCTACAAATTTCAGTTAATGTGGACTCAGGGTCAGGCACATGTTCGAGTACTTGTGTTAATATCACAGCATCGTAGGTATTATCATCTTTAGGGATATTATGTAATTCACATTCAAAATCATGTGGTTGATCATAAAATCCACCTGGCATATCGGTTGATTGATAATTAAAATCTTCAAAAATATATTTATATGGACATTTTCCAGCGCCAGCATCTAATAATAAAGAGTCTTCAGATAGCATCGCACTTTGCTCTATTAAAGACTGCGTTATTCTTGCATTTTCAGGATCTAGAATTGCTTTCAATCCTTTTTTAGGCCACCATCCAAGCCAACCATGCCTAGGATTTAATTTAATTTTTTGATTATTTTGCATGCACTGCCCTATCCAAAGAAACTAGTATGCCAATTACAAATATGGCTATTAACGCATTAATTCCAACAATAATATCGGCTAATATCCAAAGTAAGAATATTGTGTCTATTATTTTCCACTTGCCACCCCAATCCTCATCTCGTCTTGCAATGAATACCCAAGACGCAACAAATAATACTGCAAATAGGTTTTTTGGTGCTTCAAAGCTTGGCAACATAATAAGCATTAACGCTAAAAATATAAACTTGGAATCTTGTTCTTTAATGTAATTGATTAATTGACTAATCATTTTTGCGCCTGTTTGATCGTTTTTATTGTTTTTTGCATATTCAATTCAGTAGAGAGCTCATTAGCTTTTAAGTTGTTTACTTGCTTGATGGCACTCAATTCTTCTACATCTTCAAGC
>DTVJ01000227.1:2241-18829 GCA_012963565.1 Piscirickettsiaceae bacterium | reverse complement strand
GATATCTGTTGTGGCATCTAACGCACGACATGCGTCTGCCCTAGGCAAACCTGATTTTGATGCAATTACGTCAATTAATTCTGATGTATTCATAACCCTCTCCCACTTACAGACAATAATGGAAGTTTAATACTGTGTAACCTCCTAAAATCTTTTATAAGGAGACAACAAATAAACACTCTCAACACTAATAACAGTATTAAACGTTCTTTTAGTGTACCCCTATTTATGGTGAGACACCAATTAATTGGGTCATAAAGACCTATTTTTATGATATATATCATAAAAAAACTAGTAAATAGCAACAATTTTTTTCTACATGCCACAAAAAAGCCCGATTCTTATCGGGCTTTTATTTGCATGAACCGTGGTGTTCTTTTGAATTTTATTTTAAAGCCTTTAAACGCAAGCGTAGGGCGTTAAGCTTAATAAATCCAGCTGCATCTTTTTGATCATACGCACCCCCATCATCTTCAAACGTGGCAATTTTTTCGCTAAAGAGTGAATCGTCTGATTTACGGCCGACAACCGTAATACCGCCTTTATATAACTTCAGGCGCACGACGCCGTTAACCGTTTCTTGGGTTTTATCAATAGCCGCTTGTAACATTTCTCGTTCTGGTGCAAACCAAAAACCGTTATAAACCATCTCAGCATACTTTGGCATTAATTCATCTTTAAGATGCGCTGCTGCACGATCAAGGGTAAGTGATTCCATGGCACGATGCCCTTTAAGCATCACTGTACCAGCTGGAGTTTCATAACAGCCACGTGATTTCATACCAACAAAACGATTTTCAACTATATCATCACGGCCAATACCATGTGCACCAGCGCGTTTGTTAAGGTCTTCCATTACGGTTGCCGGACTCATTACTTCACCATTAATGGCAACAATATCGCCTTTTTCATAAGTCAGTTCAACGTATTCTGCTTTATCTGGTGCATTCTCAGGTGAGACCGTCCAACGCCACATATCATCTTCAGGCTCAGCCCAAGGGTCTTCCAATATGTCACCTTCATATGAAATGTGCAGTAAATTTGCATCCATCGAATATGGTGATTTTTTCGATTGTTTTTTATAATCGATCTCAATGCCATGTTTTTCAGCATAATTCATCAGTGACTCCCGAGAAGATAATTCCCATTCACGCCAAGGGGCGATCACTTGAATATCGGCATCGAGAGCATAGGCGTTTAATTCAAAACGAACTTGATCGTTACCCTTTCCAGTTGCACCATGCGAGATTGCATCAGCCCCCACTTTATGGGCGATTTCAACCAAATGCTTAGAAATAAGCGGGCGTGCAATAGAAGTGCCGAGCAAATATTCACCTTCATATATCGCATTCGCACGAAACATTGGGAAAACAAAATCACGTGCAAATTCTTCACGTAAATCTTCAATGTAGATTTCTTTAACACCTGCAGCGATTGCTTTGGCACGTGCTGGCTCAACTTCTTCACCTTGACCAATGTCAGCCGTAAAAGTGACTACCTCACACTGGTAAGTATCTTGCAACCATTTAACAATAATGCTTGTGTCTAAACCGCCCGAATAGGCTAATACAACTTTATCCATCTTTCTGTCCAAATTCAAATATTTTTGTCAGTAGTACTTGATTGTGTTGATTTAACACCTCAACTTTCCACTGTCCTGTCCATGTATGCCATAAATTTTTGCTAGACCATACACGCCACCGTTTACCCTTAATGTTAAAGTTGATTTCAGCTTTAACCTTGTCCTTATAAATCCAACGATGGGTAATCTTATCGCCGGTTAAATTACGGATATTGGTAAAGAAGTAGATTTTACCTAAAGAATTATCAGCTTCTGTCATTATCTCAAGTGGCGCCCTCTCTTCAACTGATTTGGCAAAAACAGCTTGGGAAATGTTCTCATGAGGCCAATTGGCCAAAGCGCTATGAGCAACCAATATACATAGTAATAATAAATATTTTTTCATCAATTCACCCAAGTAATCACATGTTTATAAAAATCTTGTTCAGACACTTCATCATCTCTAAAAGTGCGGCCACGTACGGAAATACCTGCTAGGTGCACTGAGTTAGAGTCACCACTAATCAGTGGATGCCAATCAAACAATGTTTTGCCTTCAGATAATAACCGATAAGCGCAAGTATCAGGCAACCAATTAAATTTTTTACCCCAATCAGGATAAATGGTCAAGCAGTCTGGCACTAGAGATTTACGTATTTCATAATGTGGACACTGGCAAGTTTCATCATCTAAGTAACGACAGGCTACGTCGGTAAAATAAATTTCATCGGTGTCTTCATCTTCCAGCTTGTGCAAGCAACAACGTCCACAACCATCGCATAATGACTCCCACTGCCGACGTGTCATCTGCTCGAGTGAAAGCACTTGCCAAAATTGAGTATCTTCTTTTTGTGACATATGGATTATTGGACGATGGAAATTAAATGTAATAAAATTTGTTGGCCCTCTTGGTCGCCTTGACGGGCAGACGTACTAGCCCAAAAATAGGCTGATTGGTAATCAGGTTCAACACCAACACCATTAATATACATCATCGCCAAAGAATTTTGAGATTGAGTCAACCCTTGTGTAGCTGCTTCTTGCATTAACATAAATGCTTTTCTATTGTCTTTAGGCACAAGTGCACCAATACTAAACAAAGTACTTAGGTTGTGCTGAGCGATTGGGTTACCTTGTTTTGCGCTGATGACTATTTTTTCCACATTAGTCATCACCTTAGTATTGCTTGCTAATGAGCGAGAAATTTGATTTTGATTGGGAATTAAACTAGGCCCTTCTTCAGCAAAAGTTTTTGCGTCTAGTTTGAAATTAACAATCGGTGCAGGTGTTTCTTGTTCAGTTGATGCTTGCACTGTCATTACTTCAGTCTCGTTGCTGTTGAGTTTTTCCTCTGCTATTTTTTTAACTTCAGCCTGAACATCGACTAACAACGCTTTTGCAGGTGCGTAATTTTGCTTGGCAGATAGACTTAACCATTGTATGGCATCTTGCAATAATTGTTTTTCTTGATATAACTGGCCTAGCTGATACTGAGAGATGGAATGCCCGCCTTCTGATGCCCTGTGCAAATAAACCTTGGCTAAAGTTTCATCTTTGTTAGTAATCTCGCCTTTATTGTAAATTTTGTACAGTTGATACTGTGCCGATGCATGATCTTGAACAGATAAATTAAGCAACATAGACAAGGCCTTTTTCACATCTTTATCGATACCATCCCCTACAAGTAATAACAATGCCAACTGGTAGCGTGCTTCTGAATTACCTTGCTTGGCTGCTTTTTGATACCAATAAGCCTCTTGCTTGGTATCTTTTTCAACGCCTTGACCTAACTTATATCTAAGTGCTAACGAATATTGAGCTGGTGCATGGCCACCTTTTGCAGCTTTTAACAACCACTCAGTTGCTTTTTCGTAATCTAGCTCAACATCCTCCGCTCGCAAATAACGAAGCGCTAAAGCGTATTGCGCCAGTGTAAATCCTTGACTGGCAGAATTTTGATACAGCTCGATAGCATGATCTACATCTTTTTCAACACCATTGCCATTTAAATAAAGCGTTGCTAAATTGTACTGCGCCTCAGCATGACCTTGTTCGGCTGCACGCTGGTACCAATACACTGCTTGAGACAAATCTTGCTTAACTTGAAAACTTCGATGATAAATAACAGCTGATAAAAATTGCGCTTCAGCGTCGTCCTGCTCAGCTACCATTAATGCCCACTTAAGTGCTGCCACATCATCTTGATTGACCAAGTAGCCTCGACGATACAAATCAGACAAACGAGATTGTGATTTCACAAAGCCTTGATTTGCTGATTTTTTGTACATCAGTAGCGCCAACATTGGGTCACCTTCACGCTCAAAAAAGTCAGCTAAATAGTATTGCGCTTCGGCATCTAATTGTATTGCTGCTTTTTCATACCAATGTTGTGCTAATCTTAAATCTTTATCTGTGCCTAGACCTGCCTCATAAAATTTTGCCAATTCTAGCTGGGCGGGTGCAAACCCTAACTGAGCTGCTCTTTCATACCAATAATATGCTTGGTTATAATCGATCTCATTGCCTTCACCACGGTGATACATGTTGGCTAACTTATATTGCGCATCCACAAAGTCTTGTTGTGCTGATTGCTCATACCAGATTAAGGCCTGCTCTAGGTCTTGATCAACACCAATGCCCTGATAATAATCTTCGGCGAGGCTGAATTGAGCAGTAGCATAACCCTGTTCAGCAACCTGAGTGTACCAATAAAATGCCAGCTTAGCATCTTGCTGAACATTAATACCTTTGTGGTACATGTTGGCCAAGCTAAATTGTGACCTTGCGTCACCACTTTTGGCAGATTTTTTAAGTTGAGTTAAAAGTTGTTTGGATGATAATGACTGTTCAGAATTAGATTGATCCAACTGCTGTTTAACCGTTTTATGGTCATCTTTAGGCTGCAAAATTTGCAATGCTTGCGCATTCAAACTTAATAATAGCAACAACAAAATAGATCGAATCATAGGAATTTTAAATATTGGATTAATAACCAAGGCGTAATCATAACTCATTTTAAAGATATTCTAATTAATTTGAGACAATAATCGCTCTATACCAATGGCCACACCAGCGCATTGTGGTAAAGGATTTTTCAATTGCGATAAAAAATCTTCATCTAAATCAATAGGGGCTTTACCCAAAGAAGATCTTTTGTTGATTTCGGTTGTAAAACACTGTTGATAAGATGATGCATCTTGCAATTCATCGTAGCCATTGGCAATTTCAACACCATTCATATAAAGCTCAAAACGATGCGCCACCCGTCCTACGACTTTGGCCAATGCGGATTGCGTAGCAGGGTAATCATAAACAAAACACAAGGGTAAATCTTTTAATTTTGGTTCTATTAGATGCGTGAACAATAAGATTTGTAAATCCTCAATCCACTCAAAATCAGTACTCAGTCCGTGCACACGGGCAATGTCTTTAAGCGCATCAAACTCGGTATTTAAAATATCGATATCGGTATATTCAAAAAAGGCCTGCGCATAAGATAACTTACTTATTCCGTACCCAATACCTAGCGCATTTAACAGCTTAGTCATGTCATTCATCAGTTGGTGAATATCAAAACCCAAACGGTAATATTCAAGCAAAGTAAACTCATTAAAATTACGATTGCCTTGCTCATTGTCACGAAATACTGGACAAATTTGATAAATATCACCACTGCCGTTAGCCAGTAATTTTTTCATCTCCAGTTCAGGAGAGGTGTGTAGATATTTGATGGCTTTTAAATCAATCTGTTGGTTAACAACATTGCGAATACTATCAATATAGACATCAGTGGTTGGATGATCCAACAATACAGATGTTTGCACCTCAATTAGCCCTTGCTCATCAAAAAAATTTCGAATTTTTTTAATGACTTGATATCGTTTAATAAGTTCTGACTTGTCTTGCATGGTTTAATTACTAAATAAAATCACCATTTTGTAGCGAATAATATCAATCATAGTGAACCTATGTTGTTATTTAATGAAAAAAATAGAAGTTTTATAACGTAATTACGCACGACCAGCGTATTCATTAGTACGTGTATCCACCTTTACTTTATCGCCAATGCTAACAAAAAGAGGGACTTGCACCACAACCCCTGTGTTCATGGTTGCTGGCTTGCCGCCCGTACCTGCAGTATCGCCTTTAAGACCAGGATCAGTATCAACCACTTCAAGCACCACATGGTTTGGCGGTGTGACTGAAATAGGGTTGTCATTCCAAAGCGTAACAACACACATGTCTTGCTCAACCAAATAACCTTTAGCATCACTCATCGCATCATCATCAATAGCATATTGCTCAAATGACTCTGGATCCATAAAATTCCATGCACTACCGTCATTGTAAAGATACTGCATGTCCAGCTCCATTACATCCGCACTTTCTAGCGACTCACCCGATTTAAAAGTTTTTTCTAAAGTTTTTCCGGTAATTAAGTCTTTAAATTTAACGCGATTGAACGCCTGACCTTTGCCTGGTTTAACAATCTCATTATTCACAATTGAACAAGGGTTGCCGTCAAGCATTAATTTCAAGCCATTTTTAAATTGGTTCGTGCTGTAATGTGCCATCTCTACCTACTTAAGTGTAAAATTCTTCAGAACGTTATTTTATATGATTGTACAAGTTACACACTCGCTTTATGCATATACACGAATACCAAGCCAAAACATTATTTAGGAAAAATAACATTCAAACACCTGAATCAATCTTAATCTCCGAGGTTGGCGATGCAAGCAAGGCCTGCACCAAACTTGGAGGTGATATTTGGGTAGTCAAAGCGCAAGTACACGCTGGCGGACGAGGTAAAGGTGGTGGCGTTATTTTATGTAGAAGTGTAGAAAAGGTCGAAGCTGCTTGTAACAAGTTACTGGGTTCAATACTCATCACCCCACAAACGGATGCAAAAGGTTTACCTGTTCATCAACTTTTGGTTGAAGCAGGTCAGTCAATCACAAGTGAGTTATATCTAGGTCTATTGGTTGATCGACAAACGCAAAAAATTACTATCTTAGCTTCTACCGAAGGCGGTATGGATATTGAGAAAGTTGCAAGCGAAACGCCCGATAAAATTATTAAATTTGGTGTTGACCCATTAGGCGCCCTATCCGCTCAAGATTGTGAAAATATAGCCAATGATTTAGGTCTGAGTGGTGAGCTAACAACTCAGTTTATCGAAACGCTATTAGGATTATATGAAATATTTATCAGCAAGGATGTCAGTCTTATCGAAATCAATCCTCTGATTACTACTCAAGAAAATAGATTATTAGCACTTGATGGCAAAATTGATTTTGACGATAACGCCTTATATCGTCATGAAGATATTGTTGCACTACGTGATACATCGCAAGAAGATGAAAAAGAAATGCTTGCCAGTGAACACCAACTTAATTACATTTCGCTCGATGGTACGATTGGTTGCATGGTGAATGGTGCAGGTCTAGCGATGGCAACCATGGATCTTATCGAACATCATGGTGGCTCACCTGCCAACTTTTTAGACGTGGGTGGTGGCACAACAGCGGAGCGCGTAGCAAAAGCCTTTGAACTCATTCAAACTGAAGCCAATGTAAAAGGGATTTTGGTCAATATTTTTGGTGGAATTGTGCGTTGTGATCTGATTGCCGAAGGTATCTTACAAGCCATCGATAAAGTAGGTTTAACGCTACCAATTGTTGTACGCTTAGAGGGCACTAATGCCCCTGCAGGGTTAGAATTATTAGACAAATCTGAATTTGATATTCACACTGAAGCTCACCTAACTAAAGCAGCAATCAAAATTGTGGAGTTAACAAAATGAGTGTTTTAATTGATAAAAATACTAAAGTTATCACTCAGGGTTTTACTGGTAAACAAGGCACTTTCCACTCTGAGCAATCAATTGCTTATGGTACGCATTTTGTGGGTGGTGTCACGCCGGGCAAAGGTGGCCAGATTCATTTAGATCTTCCTGTATTTAACAGTGTTAAAGAGTCGATGAACGAAACCGGTGCTGATGCTACGATGATATATGTGCCGCCACGTTTTGCTTACGCTTCAATTATTGAAGCTATTGAGGCTGAAATGCCCATTATTGCCTGTATTACTGAAGGTATTCCGGTACAAGATATGCTTAAAATTAAAGCTATTTTAAAAGATTCAAATTCAACTTTAATTGGCCCTAACTGTCCAGGTGTAATCACGCCTGACGAGTGTAAACTTGGCATCATGCCAGGTAATATCCATCAATCTGGCAGTGTTGGCGTGGTTTCACGCTCAGGCACACTAACCTATGAGGCGGTACATCAAACTACCCTAGCTGGGCTAGGTCAAAGTACTTGTATTGGCATTGGTGGTGACCCTATCCAAGGTATGAACTTTATTGATTGCTTGGCATTATTCGAAGCAGATGGACAAACTGAATCAATCATCATGGTAGGTGAGATTGGCGGTTCCGCTGAAGAAGAAGCGGCTGAATACATCAAATCAAATGTGTCCAAACCTGTGGTTTCTTATATTGCAGGGCTAAGCGCACCTAAAGGTAAGCGTATGGGACATGCAGGTGCGGTCATTAGTGGTGGCAGCGGTAAAGCAGAAGATAAAATTAAAGCCTTACAAAAAGCTGGTGTAGCTGTGTCACCAACACCGGGCACCATGGGTGAAACCTTACTCAAAATGTTAGCATGAAAAACCCGATTGTTGTCTTAGGTATTGGTGAGCTAGGTAGTGTATTTTCCCGCGCTTTTTTAAAAAACAATTACTCTGTTTATCCCATCACACGCGAAACAGATATCGATGAATTAACTAAGTCTATTGATCCAGAATTAATTTTGGTTTGTACTGCGGAAGCTGATTTACAAAGTGCTCTTAAATCTATCCCTGACCAGTGGAAAGACCGTGTGTCGATGATGCAAAATGAGCTTTTACCTCGAGATTGGGAGCCGTACGGTTTTGTAAACCCAACCATTATTTCTGTTTGGTTTGAAAAGAAAAAAGGCATGGATTCCAAAGTACTCATTAGCTCACCAGCCTTTGGACCAAAAGCACAAATCCTATCAGACTCGCTAGCTTTAATTGATATCCCTGCTCATGCACTTAATTCTGAAGATGAGTTATTGTTTGAGTTGATACTCAAAAATCTCTACATCTTAACCACTAATATTGCAGGATTGGCGATTGAAAAAGGTGCTAATGTTGATGATTTACGTAATCACCATATTACGTTAATGCGTAATGTATCAGCCGATGTACTAGCCTTGCAAACCCAACTCACAGGACGGTCATTTAACTCAGATAAGTTAGAACAAGGTATGATCAAAGCCTTTGAGGGTGATTTAGAGCATGGTTGTATGGGTCGATCAGCACCTGCAAGATTAGAACGTGCCTTACAATTGGCAAAAGAATCAGGTGTTAGAGTCCCTGCGCTAGAGGATATTGCTAGTAAATATCTTTAGCCATTCATTTTAGCAAAAACTCTTTCAATTTCCTGTTCCAGGGCCAATAAGCTAAAACCACGAATCTCTTCAATGAACTTTTGACCCATAAAAAACACTTGAACTACAGGTAGAGAAAACACGCCATGCTGAGCGCAGATTTCTTGTAATTGTTCACAGTCAATATACACCATCTCTAGACTATGGAATTTCTGTGAAAAATTAGCCTCTATTTGTGGCTTGATGGTTTGACACACACCACAATGCGCACCACCAAATAGTATTAATACTGCGTCTTTATCGCGCTTAAGTGCGTCTAATTGATCTTGAGTTTCGATGGTAATCATAGCTTTTCTCCTAATTGGGTAAAAAATACCTCAAAACTAGGTAAATCCAGCTTGGACTCTCTTTGTTTGGCGCCCCACATTGGCTCTGGAAAATAACTATCGGCCTCAAATCTTGCCATAACGTGCCAATGAACATGCGGTAATATGTTACCAAAAGACGCTATATTGATCTTATCTGCATCGAAATACACCAACATTGACTTTTCTATAATATCAATAATTCTAAAAATTTCAGTTTTTTCTTGCATAGTACATTCACTAAACTCTTTAATCTTGCGTTTGGTAAATATTTTTACCCAGGGAATCTCACTTGGCTCAATTTCCAGAGTAACTAAATTGTTTTCATAAATCATACTCGCTCCAATAACATGGCATCACCATAGGAAAAAAATCGATAATTTTTGTTAATTGCATGTTGATAAATCTCCATCATCCGTTCACGAGAAATAAAAGCACTAACTAGCATCAGTAATGATGATTTTGGTAAATGGAAATTGGTAATCATCATATCCACCACCTTAAATGTATAACCTGGATAAATAAAAATATCTGTCTCTTCTTTGACTGCCAGAAGCTCACCACTTTTAGCAGCTGACTCTAAACTGCGAACTGCAGTGGTACCGACTGCAATTATGCGCCCACCTGATTTTTTTGTTTGATTGATTCGATCAACCGTTGCTTGATTAATTTCAAAGTATTCACTATGCATGATATGGTCTTTAATAGCATCAGTTTTCACTGGTTGATAAGTACCCGCGCCCACATGTAATGTTACAAAACAATGGTCAATACCCTTTTGCTTCAACGATTCCAGAAGATTATCATCAAAATGTAGTCCTGCAGTAGGCGCTGCTACGGCACCATCACGCTCGGCATATACTGTCTGATAGCGACTTAGGTCATCTTTATTATCTGCTCTGTCAATATAAGGAGGCAGTGGAATGTGACCAACATTGTCAAGTAGCTCAAGTAATGAATCAGTCTCAAACTCGAGCGTATAAAAACCATTCTCTTTTGATAGAACTTTAACTTTTACATCATTTTCTAAAACAATAAAACTGTCAATTTTTGGTGCTCTACTAACCCTGATCATCGCTAACACTTGATTCTCACCCAAAAGACGCTCGATCATGATCTCAACCTTACCACCCGTTGCTTTAGCGCCAAATAAACGTGCAGGAATTACTCTGGTATTATTCATAACTAGCAGATCCCCTGATTTAAGAAAATCAGCTATTTGATGAAAACTTGCATCGATAATACTCGAACGTGGTACTAAAAGACGTGAATCTGTTCTATTCTTAGGAGGATTTTGTGCGATTAAAGACTGAGGTAAGTCAAAATCAAAATCACTTAATTTCATGATTAGAGAAATATTCCAACACTTGGTAGGCGGCACTTACAATAGCGCGTGGCGTGATGGTCGCCCCTGTAAATGAATCGAATACACCACCATCACGTTTAACTTTCCACTGAGTTTGGATAGGATTGGCCAATGACAAACCGCTAAATTGCTTAATCCAATTTGACTTTCGGGTCTCGATCTTATCGCCTAAACCTGGGGTTTCTCGATGAGTAATCACTCTAACACCTAACAACTTATGATTGATATCAATACCTGTTAATAGACGAATATTACCGTTATAGCCATTCGGATAAGTATGCTCAATTAGATAAGCAAACGTCTTATTATTTCTCTTTGCTGGGTAAATCCTAATACTCTGTTCTTTGCCATGAAGCTTAATATCTTTTGAAAATTTATCTTCTAGAATGTTGTTATCATAACCACTAACTAACTCGCCTAAACGTTTGATCAGCAGTTGATCTTCATTATATTTAATTTGTTCCTTAGTAGAGTCTTGCGTTAGCGCAACGAAGAATACACTGATTGCAGTAAAGATTAATAATAAGGCACCGGCTTTTAAAATCGAGCGCTCTATCATTGTCCAAACACCTTGGGCTGAGTGTAATAATCAATGAGTGGTACGGTGATGTTCATCAGTAATACCGCAAAAGCCACACCATCTGGATAACCACCAAATACGCGAATAACCACCACTAAAATACCTATCAAAAATCCATAGATTAATCGCCCCTTTGGCGTAGTACTGGCTGAGATTGGATCGGTCGCAATGAAAAATGCACCCAACATAGTGGCACCCAACATCAAGTGAAACTGTGGTGGAATGTAGATTTGATTATTGATTAAAAATAATAAAGTTGAAATAACAACCATACCTGCTATAAAAGCAACAGGAATATGCCAAGTGATGATCTTACGAATAACTAAATATAATCCACCCAACAAGAAACCTGCATTAATCCAGGCCTGGCTCATTGAATAAATATCAAGATCATTGACAAACTTGCCTAAGGCTAACTGAGTTTTAACATCGTCCATTTGAGTAGCACCAGTCAGCGCATCAACAGCATTTAGATTAAAAATTATCTCAAAACTCTGAGAAAAACTTAAAAATTCACTAGCCCAAGTCGTCATCTGCAATGGGTAAGAAATAAGCAAGAATGCGTAACCTAACATTGCTGGATTAAAAGGGTTGTTACCTAAACCGCCGTAGAGCTGCTTGCCAAAAATAATGGCAAAAGCCACACCTATAACAATTACCCACCACGGAGCGATGCTGGGAATCGAGATTGCCAATAAAATGGCTGTGAGCACTGCGGAACCATCACTAATCGCAGGCTTAATAGGTAATTTTCTAATGGTTAGAAAAGCTGATTCGGCCGCCACTGCTGTGACCGTACCTAGTGCTATTTGCAGAACGACACCCCAGCCAAAAAAGTAATAGGCGGCAAAGATGCCAAATATTAATGCATAAATTACTTGACGCATAATTTGATTGGTATTGAGTGCAGTACTATGCATCTTTATTATTTGCTTTTTTATTATTGACACGTGCCATTGCTGCAGCTATTTTGTCCTTTTGTGCTTTATCATTGGCCATTTTTTTCTTCAACTCTTCCTTTTTAGCTGCCATCATCTCAGCTTTTTCTTTCTTGTTGCGTTCTAAACGGTACTCCCTATACTCAAATCTCTCTCTAGAAAGATCAATGTGTTCTTTTTCTATAACTTGCTTTCTATGTAGTGCTTTAGAAAAAGCAAAATATTCAGCCAATGGTATTTGGCTAGGGCATACATAATCACAACACCTGCATTCAATACAATCGATCAAATTATAATCCATTGCCTTATCAATGTCTTCATTCTTAGAATACCAATAAAGCTGCTGCGGTAATAAATCTACTGGACAAACATCACTACAGGCACCACATCGAATACACTCTTGCACGGGTATTGGCTTTGATTTGTTATTAACAAAAATACAATTGGTAATTTTACAAATTGGTGCATTAATATCCTCTACATCGATACCCATCATCATGCCACCCATACGCATAGTATGTGAGTTATTATTAGGCTGGGACTTTGAGATAATATGATCAAACGAAGCACCTAAGCGAACTTCATAGTTATTTGGCTTTTCAACACCAGAACCAGTAATGGTAACAATGCGAGAAACTAAAGGCTTGCTATCAACCACTGCATCAAAGATTGCCTTAGTGGTAGCGACATTCTGACAAAGAACACCAACATCAGCTGCATAACCGCCTGATGGAACTTCAATATCTAATAACGCCTTGATTAATAATTTTTCTGTACCTGAAGTATATTTAGTTGGTATCTGTTGAATACTAATACGCTCATTTTTGTTATACATTAACAATGAGTGGAATGCTACTTGTTTGTCATCCTCAACTGCAACAATTGCTCGTGGCGCACCACAAATATGCAGAAGAATCTCAACACCACGTATTACTTCTCTGGGGTGATATTGCATCAGTGCATCATCACACATAATACCGGGTTCACATTCTGTACCATTAATAATTAAGGTATGGCAATCTTGCACTTTACCTACTTTAGCGTGAGCAGGATAGCCAGCACCTCCTAGACCAACAATACCCGAGGTACGAATATATTCGATCATGGTAGATTGATCACAATGCAGGAAATCTGAACCGCAACCTTCGTTGGCTATCCACTGATCCTTGCCATCTGACTCAATGGTTATACAAGTCGACTTTAAGCCTGATTTATGCGGTATATATTGATCATCAATAGCAACTACAGTTCCAGAAATAGAGGCATGAATAGGCACGCAAAATATATCTTCAGTGCTTGCAATAACTTGCCCAGTTAATACCTTGTCACCCACTTTAACGTGTGGTACCGCCTCACCCCCTATACGTTGTTGTAAGGGTAATACCACCTTGCCAGGTAATGGTGCTTGCACTAAACCCACCTCCTTAACAGGATAAGGATTATCAATAACAAGACCACCAGTAAATGTATAACTAGGCATGTGCAATCTCAGCAACATTAGGAACATAAGCACCTAATGATGGTTTAATTTCTACCATACTTATGCAGTCAACGGGACAAACAGGGGGGCATAGGTCGCAACCTGTGCACTCATCAGCAATTATTGTTGTCATGGTTTTTGTAGCACCTACAATTGCATCCACTGGACAAATTTGTATACACAATGTACAACCGATACAGATTGGCTCATCAATCAAGGCAACACGTTTGGGTTGAGTTTCTCCAAACTCTTCAGCGTTGAGTGGCATTGTTTCAATATTCAGCAATTCAGCAAGATCGTCGACCACTTCTTGCCCACCTGGAGGACATTGATTAATTTTAGCTTCTTCACTCGCAATTGCCTCTGCGTAAGGACGACAACCTGGATAATTACACTGACCACATTGAAGTTGCGGCAATATTACATCTATTTGATCGACCAGCGGATTACCTTTGACTTTGAACTTATAGGCTGCATAACCCAAAATTAAGCCCAGTATTAATGACAATGCTGAAAAAATAAGAACCGAATCAAACATTAAACTAATCCAATAAAGCCCATGAATGCCATAGACATTAACCCTGCAGTAATTAGTGCAATTGGTGCCCCTTCAAAGACCTTTGGCACGTTAGCTGACTCGAGACGCTCGCGTATCGCTGAAAATAAAACCAATACAAATGAAAAGCCAATAGCGGCACCAAATCCATAAACACCTGAAGCCAGAAAACCATTACTTTGTCCTACATTAAGCAATGCCACGCCCAGTACTGCACAATTCGTAGTAATGAGCGGTAAGAAGACTCCTAATGATTGATGTAATACTGGAGAAGTTTTATTAACCACCAATTCAGTAAAACCCACCACGCCCGCAATGGTAACGATAAAAGCGATGGTCCTTAAATATTCAAGTTCGAATGGAATAAGGATGTAAGTATTAATCAAGTAACTAGATATACTCGCTAGTGTTAGTACGAATGTAGTGGCAAAACCCATACCAATAGCTGTGTCAACGTTTTTTGACACACCCATAAAAGGGCACAATCCCAAAAACTTAACCAGCACAAAATTATTGACTAAGATGGTGCTAACTAGAATTAAGATATATTCATTCATGACGCTGATTTTAACCCAAAAATAACTTCAACAGCCCGAATGAACTTATGGACAATAAAGCCCAGCCAACCCACTTCTTGAATACTTGATCATTTTCAATAATTTTTTGGTGCGCCTTTATGCCTAAAACATGTCCAATTGTTGCTACCGGAATTAACCAAAATGAGAATAGCCAGTCAATATTTACCCCTACTATGACAAATGTCGCCATTTTTATACTCACTAAAATAAACCACAGCACAAATAAAGTATTTCTCAAATATTCTTTATTCACATAGCGCATGTACACCGCTACAATTAATGGTGCGCCTGTTAATGAAGTACCTGCAACATAACCACCCATCATTAACAAACATTTATCAATCCAAGGCTTATGTGAGGTAATTTTTCGATTCGTAATCCAGGTCAAGGCATAGAAAATAGTGATTGAATAAATAAAAACAATAATCACCTTATCGGGCAGGCTTATTAGTCCTGCGACACCTACCAAGGTTGTTGGAATAATCCATAAAAGAGAATGACGAAGATAGTGCCAGTCAACTTTATTAAGCGATTTAAATAAGGTGAGCGATGAGAAAAATAATAAATGAATACCGATCACTGGAAGCCAATAAACAGGTGTTCCACCCACGAGTAACATTAATGGCAAACCTAGTGCAGCACCACCAAAACCCAAGCCTGTACGTACAAATCCCGCCCATATAAAAATCAAACCGATCAATACTAGATCGGCATTACCAAAGGTCATGAACCGAGCACTTCTGCCAATTGTTCTGCGCTTTTTTGCACCAACGAAAGATCCTTACCTTCAACCATGACCCGAATGAGTGGTTCGGTGCCTGAAGCGCGGATTAACACTCTGCCTTCGTCACCTAACGCTTGCTCCACTTCATGTTGCTTTTTCTTTAAATCATCATGTTGATCTAAATCAATTTTTTCTTGTGTTTTAACATTGATTAATACCTGAGGGTATTTTTCCATTTCGGACTTTAATTCGCCCAATGTTTTTCCACTCTTAACAATCACCTCTAGTACCTGGAGCGCGGCAATAATGGCGTCTCCCGAAGTGGTTTGATTAAGGCAAATAATATGACCTGAACCTTCACCACCCAATATTGAACCACTAGCTTGCATTTGTTCCATGACAAAGCGATCACCCACATCGGCTTCAATAAAATCAATATTTAAATCTCTATATCCATGACGTGCACCTAAATTGGTCATCTTGGTGCCAACCACTGTGTCATTAGTTAATCGGCCTTGTTCATGCCATGCCTTAGCAATAATAAACACTAGCTCATCACCATCAACCAACTTACCGTTAGCAGTAACCATCATCAGTCGATCACCATCACCATCAAAAGCGATACCTAAGTCGGCTTTATTATCTACCACGACTTGCTGTAAATGCTTGGTATCTGTTGCGCCGCAGTCTAGGTTAATATTAAAACCATCTGGCTGATCATTAATGATTGTGATATTGGCGCCCAGCTCAGAAAATACGTCTTGAGCAATATGGTAAGTCGCACCATTGGCGCAATCGATTACGATGTTAAGTTTTGACAAATCAACAGAACGATTAAATGCTAATTTGCAAAAATCAATATATCGACCCAGAGACTGTTCGTGTCGAATCGCTTTACCAATGCTACCACTATCGACACTTACCATTGGTTGTGACAATCTTTCTTCAATGTCTTTTTGATCTTGATCGCTTAATTTAAATCCTTTGGCGGAAAAGAATTTAACGCCGTTATCTTGAAAATG
>DTVJ01000227.1:0-2141 GCA_012963565.1 Piscirickettsiaceae bacterium | reverse complement strand
CCCTACCTTGCCACGTATGCCATCAGTACCAAAAAAATTACTCAACTTAATCCCCTGTTACGCTTTGTAAAATCATTAGTGCATCTTTAGTTTCTAACACATCGTGCACACGCACAATATCTGCACCATTTTGAACTGCTATTATAGCGGCTGTAACACTGCCGACAACCCTTCCCTCTACATTTCTATTATTCAGTAAAGTACCAATCATTGACTTACGAGAAATACCAGCCAATACCGGCAAGCCAAAGCTTTTAAATTCGGCCAATCGTTTTAAAATTTCCAAATTGTGCTCTAAAGCCTTACCAAAGCCAAAGCCAGGATCTAGTAGAATCTTATCTTCGTTGATACCGGCATTTATACAAGCCTCAATCCGTTGTGTAAAGAAGTGTTTAATATCATCTATCACATCAGCGTAAACAGGGTTGTTTTGCATGGTTCTTGGGCTGCCCTGCATATGCATCAAGCAAACGTCGACACTCAATGAAGCGGCCATCTGCAACGCACCGTCAGTTTGCAAGGCACTAACATCATTAATAAGACTAGCACCAGCATTCACAGCTTGCACCATCACTTCAGGCTTAGAAGTATCGATTGAAATAGGTGTATCAATCACACCACTTAGAGCTTCAATTACGGGGATAACACGATTTAACTCATCATCAACAGATACTGCTTGAGCGCCAGGTCGAGTTGACTCACCACCAATATCAATGATATCGGCACCTTGAGATACCATTAATTGGGCTTGTTTGATGGCGGCGTCAGCCTTTAGGTGTTTTCCACCATCAGAAAATGAGTCGGGCGTGATATTCAACACGCCCATAATCATTGGATTGGAAATTTGCATCACTAAATGCAGAGACTAATGAAGCTTAAGCGACTTGTTCGGTATCGCCACCACCTAATGGTTTTTCGTCAGAATCATTAGCGCTACCTTCAGGCTCATCCGCACCTGAGCCTAACTCGGTAGAAACCACGTCTGAATCAATAATAACTGCCGCTTCGCGCATAGGTTTCCTATTCATTAGATCATCGATTTGATCCCTATCAATCGTTTCAAACTCAATCAAGGCCTTGGCCATGGCATGCAAAATATCTGTATTTTCTTCTAAGAGTTTATAAGCAGTGTTGTAATTTTTATCAATAATTTTACGAATTTCAGTATCAATTAAATCAAATGTTTTATCTGAAATATGCTTATGTTTAGTTACCTGTCGACCCAAAAATACCTCGCCTTCTTCTTCGCCGTAAGCCAATGGCCCCATAACTTTAGACATGCCCCAAAGCTTTACCATCTTATGTGCAATCTCGGTAGCGCGTTCAATATCATTACTCGCACCTGTAGTTACAGCGTCAGCACCATAAATAAGCTCTTCGGCAATACGGCCACCAAACAATGAGGCTACCTGTGAGTTTAACTTAAGCTTAGAAATACTATAACTGTCCTTCTCAGGCAAGAACATGGTCACACCTAGCGCTCTACCTCTAGGAATAATACTAACCTTATATACAGGGTCATGCTCAGGCATTAAACGACCTACAATTGCATGGCCTGCTTCATGATAAGCAGTCATCGCTTTTTCTGCCTCATCCATAACCATAGATTTACGCTCAGAGCCCATCATAATCTTATCTTTAGCTTTTTCAAACTCTTGCATACCAACTAAATCTTTACCCTTTCCAGCTGCAATCAGTGCTGCCTCATTAGCCAAGTTAGCTAAATCTGCACCTGAAAAACCTGGTGTACCTTTAGCGATATTAACTGATTTAACATTTTTTGCAATCGGAAGCTTACGCATATGTATCTTTAGAATATCATTACGGCCCTTAATATCTGGCAAGCCCACAGTGACTTGGCGATCAAAACGACCCGGTCTAAGTAATGCAGGATCTAATACATCTGGTCGGTTGGTAGCAGCAATTACAATAACACCTTCATTACCTTCAAAACCATCCATCTCAACCAGCATTTGGTTTAGCGTTTGCTCACGCTCATCATGGCCACCACCCATGCCAGCACCACGTTGGCGACCAACAGCATCAATCTCATCAATAAAGATAATACATGGGGCATTCTTTTTAGCTTGTTCAAACATATCACGCACACGTGATGCGCCAACACCGACAAACATTTCGAC
>DTVJ01000226.1 GCA_012963565.1 Piscirickettsiaceae bacterium | reverse complement strand
ACTTGTCCAAAACCATTGGGTTTTCTAGCCCTACGAACGATGAGTCATTATTGTTACCATTAGTGGCGAAACTACTCAAGATTACTTACCAAGATGGTTATCATTTTTATAAGGGCGGAGTAATACTTAGCGGACTGGTGAATGGCCATTCTCAGATAGACTTGTTTTCCAGTGGTGTGATTGAGAATAAAGATAATCATAATATTTATTTGATTAACAAACGTTTTAAAAATGCACTACGCTATGGTAGTGAAATGGGTGAAGGTAAATGGTTACCAAGGGCAGCATTTAGATCGAATCGTTATACAACTAATTGGGATGAGTTGTTAAGTGTTTAAATGATAGGAATTATTAATTCCTTTTGTATTGTCTCTACCTACAATGAGGCGTATAGTTGAGGTAGGTCATTAATAAAGAGGAGGCAGTATGAAGTTTAAAAGTATAGCGGTGGCTGTCGCGGCAACAATGTCAACAGCCGGTACATCTATGGCAGCACAATCGTGGGCTAAGGACTATGCCCAGTCGGTGCACACGCAAGCAAAGATTGGTACCCAAATCACACAGCCATGGCATAAAGGTTATCAACAAGAGATTCAGCCTTGGTCTAAGTTAAGCAGTCGTGGATTTAAGGGTATGGCTAGAATGTATAACCACGGCATAAAAAGAGTATAAGAAACTTTTGAATTGTTAGTCTGAAATGATAAAGTAGTTTGAATTATGAATGTGACGTAGGATTTTTAATTTGACTGCTGTTGAGTTTTTGACAATTAGAAAAGTTCATACACCAACAAAATGCCCTATGGTGATTATATGGATAAAGTTAATGTTGAACGGCAGTTATTAGATCCAAATGCTTATCCTGATAAAGTTGATAAGGTTGAGCATGTTGAAACTCATATATCCCATATTTTCTTAGCTGGGGCGTACGCTTATAAAATTAAAAAACCACTTAATCTGGGTTTTTTGGATTTCTCGACACTCCAAAAACGCAAGTTTTTTTGCGAGGAAGAGGTGCGTCTTAACTCAAGGCTCTCTAGTGATATCTATATAGATGTTGTGCCCATTATTTATAGTAATGGGCGGACTCTGATTCTTGATAATCAAATCGATAAACAACTGGATATTATTGAATACGCTGTACGTATGCATCGATTTGATCGGAAGATGGAATTGGATACGTTATTAGACCAAAAAGACAATAATCTGTGGAGAGATGAGTGGATTGATGAATTGGCTTCATGTGTAGCAGAGTTCCATAGGAATTCAGCAGTGGCTAGCGTTGAATCTGG
>DTVJ01000225.1 GCA_012963565.1 Piscirickettsiaceae bacterium | reverse complement strand
ACTATGGTATTTACATGATCTCTCGTCTTAAAGAGGAGATGGCAGCCACAGGTGGTAAGTGGGTTGAATCGTTGCAAAATACATTAGAAACAACAGGTGCTGCGGTATTTGCATCTATTATTGTATTGCTTGCAAGTTTCATTCCACTACTAATGACTCAGTTGGCTAATACTTGGGCATTAGCTGTGTTTATTTCTGAAGCATTGATTATTGATGTGGTGATTGCACTAACAATCATTCCATTGTTGATTTATATCTTTAAGCCAAAGTATGTATTTGGCAAGAAATAAATATTAAAAGTACTTATTTAAAAGGCCTGCTTTTGCAGGTCTTTTTTATTGTTGAAAGTATTATTGCTAAAGTATAATTCATGCATTATTTATTAAATTATAGCTAATGGCATTAATTGTACAAAAATACGGTGGCACTTCAGTAGGCTCGGTTGAGCGTATTCAAACCGTTGCTAAAAAAATTAAAGCATTTATAGATGCAGGTGATCAGTTGGTTGTGAGTGTGTCTGCCATGAGTGGTGAGACTAACCGCATGACTACCTTGGCACGAGTGGTTCAAGATATACCGTCACTTAGAGAGATGGACGTGCTCTTAACTACAGGTGAGCAAGTGACTATTTCGTTGCTGAGTATGGCACTACAACAGTTGGGTTGTGATGCTATATCGTACACTGGTGCACAAGTACGCATTACTACAGATAGCGAGCATGGCAAAGCACGGATTAAATCAATTGATGATCATCGTATTCGTGAAAGTTTAGAACAGGGCAAAGTTGTGGTTGTGGCAGGCTTTCAGGGTGTGGATGAAGATGGACATATTACCACTTTAGGACGTGGTGGTTCTGATACGACTGCGGTTGCTTTGGCTGCTGCTCTTAAGGCTGATGAGTGTCAGATATATACAGATGTTGATGGCGTTTATACGACTGATCCCCGTATTGAGCCAAATGCTATAAAAATGAATACTGTGAGCTATGAAGAAATGCTGGAGATGGCATCGCTTGGCTCAAAAGTTTTGCAAATTCGATCAGTTGAGTTTGCATCAAAGTACAAGGTACCTTTAAGGGTGTTATCGTCCTTGATTGATAACCCAGTAGGAACATTAATAACCAGTGAGGAAAACATTGTGGAACAAGCCGTTATTTCAGGAATTGCGCATAATCAAGATGAAGCAAAATTAAGTTTAATCGGTGTGCCAGATAAACCTGGTATTGCCTTTCAAATTTTAAAGCCGATTAGTGAAGCCAATATCGAAGTTGATATGATTGTGCAGAGTGTATCTGCACGTGAAGGGTTGACTAACTTTGCTTTCACTGTTCATCGTAATGATTTTGCTGATGCTAGTAAAATTCTAGATCATCTGTGCAAGGAACTTGGCGCTATAGCAGTGCAAAGCGACGATAAAGTGGTTAAGGTATCATTGGTTGGTATTGGTATGCGTTCACATGCAGGTATTGCGGCACAGATGTTTGAAGTGTTACATAATGAAGGCATTAATATTCAAATGATTTCAACCAGTGAGATTAAAATATCAGTTGTTATTGATGAAAAATATTTAGAATTAGCAGTGCGCTCATTGCATAGCGCGTTTGAATTGGATAAGGAATAAGAGATGTCTACATTTGCAGATAGAGATGGTTTAATTTGGATGGATGGTGAGTGGGTAGAATGGCGTGAAGCTAAAGTACACGTACTAACCCATACATTGCATTATGGTATGGGTGCGTTCGAAGGTGTACGTGCTTATGAAACTGATAATGGTCCAGCAATTTTCAAACTTGAAGAGCACACTAAGCGCTGGTTTAATTCTGCACATATCTTAGGTATGAAAATGCCATTTGATCAAGACACGCTAAACCAAGCTCAAAGGGATGTGGTTGCCAAGAACAATCTTAGTTCAGCTTATATACGCCCAATGTGTTTTTACGGCTCAGAAGGTATGGGCTTGCGTGCCGATAATTTAAAAGTACATGTTATGATTGCTGCATGGGAGTGGGGTGCTTATTTAGGTGAAGACAACATGAACAATGGTATTCGTATTCGCACTTCTTCTTATACACGTCATCATGCCAATATTGCCATGACTAAGGCCAAAGCTAATGGTAACTATATTAACTCAATGATGGCGCTTCAAGAGGCGTTAACGGACGGCTATGATGAGGCATTAATGTTAGATGTTGATGGTTTTGTGGCAGAAGGTAGTGGCGAGAATATTTTCATCGTACGTGATGGTGTTATTTATACGCCTGATTTAACTTCTGCATTAGCAGGCATTACTCGTGATACAATTTTTACTTTGGCGACTGATTTAGGTTACAAGATTATTGAAAAACGCATCACCCGTGATGAGGTTTATTGTGCAGATGAGGCCTTCTTTACCGGTACAGCAGCAGAAGTAACACCAATTCGTGAGTTAGATAATCGCATGATTGGGTCTGGGACTCGCGGCCCAGTGACTGAACAGCTACAAACCTTGTACTTTGATTGTGTTTATGGCCGTAACGACAAGTATAAAGATTGGATTGCAAAAGGAGTATGTTAATGAGTGTATCGGTAGACGATTTTCAACAAAAACATGTGAGCTTTAATGTGGTGGAAGCAAAAGATTTGCCTTTTCATTGCCCACCAAAAGATGCACAGAAATGGAGCATGCACCCTAAGGTATTTATGAAATTTAACTCAGAAGGTAAAGCCGCTTGCCCTTATTGCGGTGCAAGTTACGAACTGGTTTAGTCACCGCTTAATTCTATCATGGGCAAGAGTTCAACCAACGTTGTTTTAGTCGGCCCAATGGGCTCAGGAAAGACATCGGTTGGCCGTCGTCTTGCTTGTGTATTAAAGCGTGATTTCTTTGATTCTGATTTCGAAATTGTCTCGCGTACCGGTGTTGCCATTGATCATATCTTTGATGTGGAAGGTGAGAAGGGGTTTCGCAAGCGTGAGACGCAAATGCTTAAAGATTTGTGTGCAATTCCTAACATTGTCATTGCCACTGGTGGCGGTATTGTTATCAAACAAGAAAATAGAGATTTATTGAAACGTGACAGTTTTGTGGTTTACCTATCATCAAGTATTGAACAATTGGTCAGACGCACAGCCAAATCAAAATTGCGTCCTTTATTAGAGCAATCAAATAACCGAGAGCAAACCATTCGTGATTTAGTGAATGCTAGAGAGACTTTTTATCAAGAAGTCGCTGATGTAGTGATTGACACTACAGGTAAAAAGCTCTACGCTATTATCAACGAAATCAAAAAATCTGTACCAAAATGAATCGAATTTTAATCACCATTGCGATATTATTCATTGGCCTAAATGCTCAGGCAATGAGTGTGCATGAGTTTGTTGAACAATTAAAAAGTACTCATCCTTTCTTTGACCAACAGGCATTGACTAGTCAAATAAAACAAGTCGAAAAATATGCTACCACAGATAAAGAAGATTGGATTATTGCGATTGATGGCGATTATAAGGATGAAGATACTAGTGCTATTTCATCGAGTACAAATACTGACTTGGTCACCACCTCGGTCGATGTTTCTGCCACTAGAAAGCTGACCAGTTCGGGTAGTGATATCACCTTTAAGCATACGTGGAAAGATAAAAATAAGGACGTCAATAACACTCGTAATAAGTTTTCACTGGATTACACTTATCCGTTATTACGTAACAAAGATGGCGTCAACGACCGCCTTAATACCGATGTTGCACAGATTGCTATTGAACAAGATGTCTTAGAAAGGACGGAACAAGAAGAGAACTTTATCCTTAAAAAACTCAAACGTTTTATTGATTTGGCTTATGCACAAGAGCAACAATTGATTAATGAGCGTCGACTAAGCTTAGCCAACCAAGAATTGAATTTGGTTAAAGAAAAATTTACCGCTTCGGTGGTGAACAAGGTGGATGTATTATTGCAAGAAGATGCTTATCAAAGTGCAAAACAACAATTACTACAGGCACAGCAAGATTTGACCTTATTACGTCATGAAATTGCTATTACCTTAGCTGTTGATTTTGATCAAGTGATTGCTAAGGCGGATCTTTATAAAGCTTATACACCCAAAAGTACGTATTTAAAAAATCAGTTATTAAGCAACTCTAGAGTGTTAAAAATAATTGATTTAAACCAAAAAACTTTAAAACGCCAGTTACTCAGTTTTAAAAATGAATCTCAAGCTAAATTAGATTTAAATTTAGGTTTGAGTAGCGAAGGGGAAAACACTAACTATTCAAGTTCGTTAGAAAATCAAAGTGCAACTTGGAATGTTGGTCTTGGCCTGTCTTATCCATTGGGTGGTATTAAAAGTACAAGTAACATCAAAAAAGCACAAATAAAATTAGCGCGGTTGATGCAATACAAACAAGAGCAATTACTTGAACTTACTGTGCAAGCAACCACATTGAAAGAAAAAATTAATCTACTAGCGCAAATGCTTAAATCCAATAAAAAGCAAATTGCTATTGCCAAGGAACGTACCATAGAAGAAAGGGATCGTTATTCTAATGGTAGCGGACAAGCGAGTTTTGTTATTAGTGCTCAAAACAATGAGCAAAATGCTCAACTAAGCTATGCACAGATGGCCACAAATTATCAGAAATCAGTACTCGAATATAGGGCAACGATTGATCAACTGGTAAAATGATACCAAGCTCAAAAAATAATAATCATTTCTGAATAAGGCATGAGTATCAAATACACAATCACCCCTAAAGATTTACATGCACATATTTTTCATATTGAGCTAACACTTGATCATCCTAATCCACTAGGTCAAGTTTTCTCGTTGCCAAACTGGCTTCCTGGTAGTTATTTAATTCGTGATTTTTCCAAACATGTGATTAGTATGAGTGCTCACAGTTGTGGTGAATCGTTGGTCATTAGGAAACTGGATAAAAATCACTGGATTACCCATCCTTGCGATGAGAATATCACCTTGGAGTATGAGATATATGCATTCGATTTATCGGTGCGTTCCGCTTATCTTACCAGTGAGCGCGCTTTTTTTAATGGCAGTAGTGTATTTTTAAAGCCAATAGGCTTTGAAGATGATCCATGTGAAGTTGTGATTAATTATCCATCAAGTGCCCATGTACTGGGTGATTGGGCCTGTGCCACCACATTAGAGCTTAAATCAAAACATAAAGCCTTTGAAATCTATAGCGCTGATAATTACCAAGATTTGATTGACCATCCGGTCGAAATGGCCGATTTTACGCGGTTTGAGTTTGAGGCTAATAATATAGCTCATGCTATGACCATTACTGGTCGACATTCAACTGATATTGCTAGGTTAAGATCTGATTTAATGAGTATTTGTGAGCATCATATTAA
>DTVJ01000224.1 GCA_012963565.1 Piscirickettsiaceae bacterium | reverse complement strand
TCACTGCCAGCGCTAATATTAACCCTAACACCAAACAGGCATTAGCTGCCTTACAATCTTTAGGGTTCAAAGCTAAAGAGGCCGAAAAGATGTTGGCCGCTATTAGTGATGATTCACTCTCTACTGAAGAATTAATTCGCCTCGCCTTACAAAATAAATAAAATCTAGCCAAATATACAATCATTAGGCTTGCTATAATCTGGTCATGTTTAAACTATTTTTATTGTTATTTTTTGTGCCTATGATGGCCTTGTCTCACCCGATATCTGACCTAAACGAAGCCTATTTAAATAAAGGTAAGGATTATCAACCAAGAACGCAGCACTTGGATAAAAATGGCCGTGCCAAATTTGTCAATCACTTGATTCTATCAGATTCACCGTATCTACTTCAACACGCACATAATCCTATCAACTGGTACAGTTGGTCTGATGAGGCCTTTGACAAGGCTAAGTCAGAAAATAAAATGATTTTCCTGTCTATTGGTTACGCAACTTGCCACTGGTGCCATGTGATGGAAGAGGAGAGTTTTGATGACCTTGAAGTGGCAGCATTAATGAACAAACACTTTATTGCTATTAAAGTAGATCGAGAAATTCAACCAGATGTAGATGCCACCTTTATGAATATTGCCCAACTAACTAGCGGTTCTGGTGGCTGGCCTCTAAATGTATTTTTGACCTCAGATGGTCGCGCATTTTTAACCGATACCTATATCACTAAAGATCGATTGATTTCAGTGATGCCTCAACTACAACATTTATGGCAGAATGAAACAGGCAGAATTACTGCCTTAACAGAACAAATCGATCAAATGGTTAACACCATTCAAAGCAGCCAAAATAATCTACAAGCAACGGCTTTAGATCAGGGGATTTTTGAACAAACTACTCAAACAATTCTATCGACCTTTGATGAAATTCAAGGAGGCTTTGGTGAGGCGCCAAAATTTCCTCATGAAAGCATGCAATTATTTTTAATTGACGAACAAAAGCGTAACCCCTCAACAGATAAATTAACTGCCATTACCACCACGTTAGATGCAATGGCGACCGGTGGATTTTACGATGTGATTGGTGGTGGGTTCCATCGCTACTCTGTGGACAACGCTTGGATGATTCCTCATTTTGAAAAAATGCTCTACAATCAAGCGCAACTATCATTGGTATATACGCGCGCCTATCAACTTACTCAAAAACCACTGTATAAACGTATTGCTGAACAAACACTGAATTATGTACTGGCTGAACTGCAAGATCAACACGGGGGTTTTACATCCGCTACTGATGCCGACTCGGA
>DTVJ01000223.1 GCA_012963565.1 Piscirickettsiaceae bacterium | reverse complement strand
TGCAAGTAGATGATGCTGAACAAATTATACATGCACAAGACTTGCTATTAGGTTATTCAATTCCTCAACCACCTTTATACAGTTGGTTAAGTTGGGGAATGTTTAAAATATTCAGTACAGGCTTATATGCATTAACGCTACTTAAATACGCTTTAATCGCTTTAACTTTTTGGTTTACTTGGTTGGTCTCTGGACAACTGTTCCAACACCTTCAGACTCGTTACATTGCCACTTTTTCCTATTTACTTCTACCTTCATTTGCATGGCATATGCATCAAGGGTTCACGCATACCATATTGTTAGGTTTTGGGATTATTCTAACAATGCATGCACTGTTATCACTTAAAGAAAATCATTCTATTAAAAATTATCTATATTTTGGGTTGGCACTCGGCATTGGACTCATGTCGAAATATAGTTTTGTGTTGTTTATAATTCCGCTACTTGCATCTGCCATATCTATTTCTTCATTTAGGTATCTTATTATTAATCAAAAAATATTCTTGGCCATTGCGGTTTTTATCCTGATGGTTGGCCCACACACTTATTGGCTAACGCAACATTATCAAGAAATTTTCATATCGATCGATCAGAAGCTAAAGGTGACTAGTGATAATTTATTACTTGATCGAATAAAATCTGCAGGACAGTTTGCTGTCGCTGCTATTATTTTTGTTATGCCTTTTGCGTTAATTTTTATCATTAACTCTTGGAAGCGACTATTTAACACTGATAAACAGGTCATCACAGATGACTTAACACTACTACTCAATCGTTTTTATTTAATCATTATTGTCTCGGTTTTAACTTTGACACTTTTTGTTAGTATGCCACATTTTAAAGTGCGATGGTTTCATCCATTAATGATGATATTTCCTTTATGGATGTTGGCTAGAATTGAACGTAAAGAGTTACTCTCAAAATCAATAATGCGTTGGTTTGCCGGTATTACAATTATTTTTACGATATTAATATTTTCAATCCGTATTGCGCAAGTCACTATAGGTCCTGAACTTGGGATATATGGACGACTTAATAGCCCAGTAATAGAAACACTGAATAAGCTACCTGATCATCTAATAAAAAATTCAGCAATAAAAACTCAAGATGAGTTCCTTGGTGCGCATTTATTATCTATTTATCAAGATAATGATATAACGATTAATGGTATTTTTTATCAAAACAGTGTCACTCACGATAATAATAGGTGCTTACTACTTTGGGATGATGATGAAAGCTTTTTAGAACCAAGTGCAACACAAAATATAGACTCAGGTGAATTAACAACCATGATTGCAGATACAAAA
>DTVJ01000222.1 GCA_012963565.1 Piscirickettsiaceae bacterium | reverse complement strand
CTATTTGAGGGCTCTGATCAAATATTACGTGATTTTATTAATATTGAAGATGTAGTGCAAGCCAATATTAAAGCCTGCAAGCCTAAAGAGAATGGCACTTATAACGTTGGTACAAGTACACCAAGAAGCTTTCAAGATATTGCCGATATCTTACAACAAGAACTAGACACTGACCTAGGTAATGAATATATACCCAACCCATATGATGGCTACCAGATGCACACCCAGGCAGACATTAGCACTTCACAGACCAACTTAGGCTTTGAGCCAGTAGTTAGCTTAGAAGAAGGTATTAAAGCCTATATTCCTGATATTAGACGTTTACACGGTACTGATATTTCATGATTGATTTACAAGGAAAACAGCCAAAAATTTTAGTGATTGGCGACCTCATGATCGATCATTATTTGTGGGGCTCATGCGAGCGCATCTCTCCCGAAGCGCCAGTACAAGTCGTTAATGTTGAGCGTGAAAGCTCGGTGCTTGGCGGTGCTGGCAATGTGATTAATAATCTACATGCGCTCGGCGCAAAAGTTGATGTTATTAGTATAGTTGGTGGTTGTGAAATTTCAGACGAGCTGAAAATTTTATTAAACAATATTAAGGTTGATACTCAATATTTAATCACACAAAAAGATCGTATCACCAGCAAAAAAAGTAGAATCATTGCCTCACAACAACAAGTAGTCAGATACGATCGTGAAAGTACTGATGAGATTAGCAGTGAATCACAAAAAGAGATTTTAGATACCTTTAAAAGCATTATTACTAATTATGATAGTGTCTTGTTATCAGACTACGGAAAAGGGGTTTTGACTTTTGAACTAACCCAATTATTAATTTCCGTTGCCAATGAAAGCAACAAGAAAGTACTGGTTGACCCAAAAGGTCTAGACTATTCAAAATATAAAGGCGCTTATCTACTCACACCAAATAAGAAAGAAGCTAGTGAAGCAACACAAATTGATATTAAAGATGAAGCTAGCCTCACTCAAGCTATCACCCAACTAAAAACACAATGTAATTTAGCCATCTCTCTCATCACTCTTAGTGAGCAAGGGGTGGCAATTTATGATGATAAATTACGCACCCACCCCACTGTAGCTAGAGAGGTGTTTGATGTAACTGGCGCAGGTGATACAGTGCTTGCCTCATTAGGCTTTGCCTTAGCATGTGATTATGATATTGATGATGCGGTTAAGTTTTCCAACTTAGCGGCAGGTGTTGTCGTAGGTAAAATTGGCTCTGCTACTGCCACCTTAAATGAAATCATTGAATATGAATCAAGCCTGAATAAATCCACCAGTG
>DTVJ01000221.1 GCA_012963565.1 Piscirickettsiaceae bacterium | reverse complement strand
AATTTATCCTAACTCCAAGAACAGCTGCAACCATACCTTTTATCAGTATATCTATAGTTGTAGCAGCCCAATATGTTTTATCATTATTCGATAAGTTTGATCATCAAAGTGTAATTATATTAATAGGGGTCTTGACACTAGTCTCTGTATATAGAGTATATAAAATATATAGAGATAGCTTGATTAAGAAGTTTAATGCGTGGTCAAAAACTGACTACATCGCCTTGTCTCTTATATTTTTTGCAAGCACACCATTGATGATAATTCTTGGATTTGATGGCTTTCAGCATTCTGATGAAATTTACAGTTGGAATCTTTGGGCTAAGCAACTGTATTTTAATCAAACTCCTACATTTGACCTTACAGGAGCGCCTTACCCATTAGCCCTATCATCTTTTATTGCGTTTTGTTATAAATTTTTCGGCAATATTGATTATCAATTGCCAATAAAGTTCACTTTCTCATTGATATACACTTCAACTATATTTGTTATATATTCTTTTGTCAAAAGCAAAAAAAATGCCGGTCTTTTTTTTATAGCGTTTATTATTGTTATGTTGATTATTGGAACAGGGTATGAATACAAAAAAGTTTTTGCAGATACGCTGATGGGCAGTTCTTTGGTTGCATCGCTTGCATTGATAATTTCAATATCTAGCAATAGATTCATTACTAGCAGTTATATTTCTCATAATTCAATTGTTCTGGCATCCGTCATTCTTGTTTGTTTAGCAGCTTTAACCAAACAAGGGGCTATACCCTGGGCAATGCTATTTTTTCCCTTGTTAGCATATTACATTATTGATAAAAACACCCAGATAAATAATTCTATTAAGTGGATATTACTGGCTCCCGTATTAACACCCGTACTTTGGTATTTTACAGGAGGAGAAAATTTCCATAATAATGCTGGAGTGAAAATCAGATCCATGGGTGGAAGAGAATATTCTGAGCAATTGTTATACGGCTTTAATGAAGTTTTTATTAATAAGCCCGCATTATTGATATTTATGAGCGTAGTTCTCTTTATATTATTTAAAAAAATAAACTTTGAAAAAGCAATAATAGCAGTAGGAATAGCATTTTCAACAGTATTAATGATACTATTTGGTTCTTATGAGCCGACAAGGCTTTATTTGCATGTAGTGCTTGTTGGGTGGTTAGTAATTTTTGCCTATGAAGGTGGAATTTTGGACGGTAAAGCGTTTTACAAAATATCCAAAATTGGAAATAATTATTATACGTATGCAATCATTATCCTGTTATTTTCCTGGTGGGACTTTTCCACGCTAAATCAAAGAATTGAAAATATAA
>DTVJ01000220.1 GCA_012963565.1 Piscirickettsiaceae bacterium | reverse complement strand
GTCTGATAAGCCTAATTTTGAAAATCCCATGGAATAATTAAGATGAAATAAAGACAGCTATTTTACATTAGCCTTTTATAATAAATAACATGAATGAACATAAACCAACTAAAAGTCCTTGCGTGGATATATGCAAATACAATAAAAATAATTATTGTGTCGGCTGCAAACGCCACAGTGATGAAATCACCGATTGGATTAATTACTCGGATTCAATGCGTGAAGCCATTATGCAAGATCTAGAAAATCGCAATATCGATGAATGAGATTCAAGAACAATCTGTTCAATGCCCGTATTGTGGGGAATTCATTGAGATTGATATTGATTGCTCTGAACCTAGTCAGAGTTACGTAGAAGACTGTTCAGTCTGCTGTCGACCAATTAATATTACAGTTGAAATAGATTTTGATCATCAAGTTCATGTGTACGCAACACATGAAAACGAATAAACCTTAAGTATTTTCGTTTTCTTTAGGGGTGCGTGTCTTAATACTTAAAGCATGCAAATGACCACTAGCAATATCATCATTCATCACCGCAAGTACCATTTTTTGACGCTCCAATAATGACATGTCTTCAAAAATTGGCGAAACCACTAACGTAGAACAATTACAACCATCACCTTCCATGGTTACAACCGAATTCTGAATAGCACCCTCTAACTTAGCTTGTATTTCATCTAAAGTCATATTAACCTCCAAAAGCACTCTTCAGTGCAAAGAAAAACAGGATTGACATTAAAGCACCTGCTGGCAACGTCACAATCCATGATAAGAAAATTTTGTTAATTACGCGGGTATCTAATGCTGCCAAACCTCGCGCTAATCCGACACCTAACACTGCGCCCACCAGAACTTGAGTGGTCGATACTGGTAAGCCTGTACCAGATGCAATCACCACCGTTGCTGCTGCAGCTAATGTTGCTGCAAAACCACGAGAAGGGGTTAATTGAGTAATATTGGTACCAATCGTCGCAATCACTTTGTGACCATAAGTCACCAAACCAAAGACAATACCACCACCACCAACTAGCAATACCCAAACTGGTAATGCACTCTTCGAGCCTATCATTCCGCCACTCTCAATCACGCCATAAATAGCAGCTAACGGGCCGATCGCGTTAGCAACATCGTTAGAACCATGTGCAAATGCCATCGCAGCTGCAGTAATAATCATCAGTACACTAAACACTCTCTCCATCGAAGTAAAATGAAAATCTTCATTTTCATTTGGATCAATGTGGATACGTCTAATAATAATCGTGCCAATTAAAGCCACCAAAACACCAAATCCTATTGCCAATAAATAACTATCGCCTACACTGTAACTTAAGCCAATGTGCTTTAAGCCTTTAAAGATAGTTACTAGAGAGATAACAAAACCGACCAAAAACATATAATACGGCACATATTTTTTGGCATTTTCAAAAGGCTGACTAGTATCAATAATTAAGTTCTGCAGACTTCTAAAAAGCATAAATGCAATTGTTCCTGCTAGTAATGGTGAAACAATCCAACTCATGGCAATGGTACCGACTTTGTCCCATGCAACTGCATCAACACCAACGCCAACTGCACCAAAACCGACAATAGCACCAACGATCGAATGTGTGGTTGATACTGGCCAACCTAATGAAGAGGCAATCATCAGCCATGTGCCTGCCGCTAATAAAGATGCCAACATGCCGTACACCAATAAATGTGGACTATCAGTAAAAATTGACGCATCTAGAATCCCTTTACGGATCGTAGCAGTTACCTCACCACCCGCAAGAATGGCACCGGCAAATTCAAAAATAACGGCGATAATAATAGCTTGCTTAATGGTAACCGCACCCGAGCCCACCGAGGTGCCCATCGCGTTTGCAACATCATTAGCACCCACACCCCATGCCATGAATAAACCAAAGACAATGGCTAAAACTAATAATACGTCGCCGTAATTTGCAATAATTTCCACGTTATCTCCTTACTTAGCGAGTAATACTTCTAATCTAGAGCCGACCTTTTGTGCAGCATCAGCCAACTCACCTAGCCACTCAACGGCGCGGTAGTAAAACATAACATCAACGGGGGGAAGGTCTTTTTCTAATGGAAACAACTTGCCACGAATGATATGTTGAATTTTATCTGATTGACTTTCAAGAGTATTAATATCACTAATAATAGAACCCACAACTTTACGCTCGCGATTACCAAAAGCAGTCTCTAATACCTCGTCTAATTCATTGACTGCTTTTAACGCAGTCGCTGAAGTCTTAATGCAAACACCAGTCAACTCAATAATGTCTTCAAAGATTTCATCTGGTAAGGTCATCTTACGATTGAGCATCAAACCCGAAACATCCTTGGTGATATTTGCAATAGAGTCTTGAATCAATAATAAATCTAATAAGTCTCGACGTGAGAAAGGCATCATAAAAGTCGATGGCAAACTTAAACGTAATTTCTTTTTAAGTACGTCGGCTTCACCTTCTTTATGACCAATGTCTCTTCTAATTTTTTCGGCCTGCTCCCAATCTTGAGCATGTATGGCAACCATAAAGCCTTTTAATTCTGAAATACACGAGTGCACGTGTGTCATATGTTTTTGTAATGGACTGATTGGTGATTTACCAAATAGGCCATCAATAATGCTTTTTGCCATCGTCTTTTTCCTCTTTTTATGCGTTTATTTTTTCTGTGTTCTTTAAGTGCGAATTTTCTATAAAAAAATCTATGTGTCAAGGTCTTTTTGAGATTTTTTACGGACTTCTAAATCATGCACATCTTCGTCAAATAAAATACGCTGACCTTCGCCCTCCAAATCCTCAAACTGACCATTCTTAACTCCTATCATTAGAAGGATAACAAGCACTAGGCCGACAAAGATCATGCTCGGAATTAACCAATAAATTACATCCATTTTTGCGGCTCAGTTGATTTCATAAGACAATATTAACACAATTAATTTTCCTAAATTCTAAGTGTTTAGTGAAATTTTATTAAAAAATTGCAAAAAACCTTAACTTTACTACCGTTTATTTCTCAAAAAACTTGGCCCGACATTATTAAGCATCATAAGCGAGGTGATGGTCATTATTACGCCAATTACGGTTGTTACTTGGAGTGACTCGTTTAATAAGATAATACTTAGTCCTATAGCAAAAAATGGCACTAAAAAAGTAAATACACTGCCTTTATTTGAACCTAGTCTTTGAATGCCTAAAAAATAAACGGTGGTAGCGAAGGTTGTGCTGATCACGGTTAATATTAAGAAACTCACCCAGAATGTTTGGTCCATAATGAGTATAGAACCACTAGTAGGATTAAAAAATACTATCCAATCAAGTACAGCAGCAACTAAATAAATATAAAAACTCAATACCACTGGATGAATGGATTTTGTATAAGCGGTGGCAATTGACATTAGCGCCCAACATAACGCCGCCCACAATAAATACACATTAGATATTTTGAAGATTTCATCTAATTGGAAATTCCAAACCTTCATCATAGTGAACACACCCGTAACCCCTAATAATAATGCCAGCCAATCTTTAATCTGTGGTCTTTTCTGTCGACTAAGCAACATTAATATGTACACAATAATCGGCATGAGTGTCGTTACTAGTGCCCCTGCCAAACTAGCTGTGCCGTACTTAGTACCCAGGAAAAATAGCTTGGTATAAAAAATAAGTAGCACGCCAGCAATAGCTGCTAACAATAAATTTTTAAGATCTATTTTAAGAGACAACCTCATCCAGTACAAAATAGGTACCATGGTAAATACGGTTAAAAAATAACGATAAGTTACTAACTCATGTTCAGTAATATATCCAGAAAGTATTTTGGCAATTGGCCATGAAGCACCCCAACCGAGCATCGCCAAGGTCATCCACAAAAATAATTGATGATTCGTGGTCATGATAGCGCCAACAATACACCCACCAACATCATAATAGAACCGCTTATTTGGTGAATACGCCGACCCATGCTGCCATGGCTATCGAATAGCTGTCGTAATTTTGATGCCGCAAAATTAAAAACGCTAATACCTAATAACAATCCTAGCCCAACAGTGGCTAATATTTGCGCGCCATGAGTCATATTAACTTGAGATAAATCCATAAAAGCGGGTAATACGGCAATATAAAAAACCATCACCTTGGGATTAGTGATACCGATTAAAAACCCTGTAGATAATTCTTTAGTGTTGGCTTGGTTAGGTAGGTGCTGATTCGGCTCAATTTTGTTTGCATGCCAAGTATTAAACCCTAAATAAATCAAGTAAACACCGCCCAGCACTTTGACAATATCCATGATTGGAATGATTGCCTCTGCAAATACATCGAGTGAATAAATAACCGCAGTTAAGTACACCAAATCACTCAATACCATACCGAATGATAAGTAAAAAGCGGATGCAAAACCTTGCGATAGGCTTTTTGAAAATACGGCTAAGGTGCCTGGACCTGGCGAGATGACAAACACCACAGCAATCAAGAGCAATGAAATAAATTGATAATTATCCATGGCAGGTATTCTACTTAATACATTGCTACAAACACACCAACCAACATCATCGTAATACCGGTTATTTTGTTGACTTTTTTTATCACTTCAGGTTTTTCAATATGCTCACGTAGTTTTAAACCCAACACATTCGCCAAGCTAAGCACAAACAAAACAGTGACGCCCACCACCACAATCACCTGAACTTCAGTTGTCAAAGTTAGATTGTTCAAATTAATAAAAATTGGCAAAAAAGATAAATAAAAAATAATGGTTTTTGGATTGGTGCCGCCCACCAGAAAACCCGCAAATAACAGCTTAATAATAGATTTTCTCTCACTATCCGACTCAAAACTCACACCCTTTGAATGCCACTGTTGATAGCCAATAAAGAGTAAATAAGTCGCACCAAAAAACTTTACATACACCATGCTTTGTTCAATGGTTTGTGCCAAGACAGTTAGCGCAAACATTGCCACAGAGACATACAAAATATCGCCAACTACATGACCGATCGAAAGCCATAAGGCAGGGATTGCACCATAACGAGTTGAGGTAGCTAATACGGCAAATAACCCCGGCCCAGGAGAGATGGCATAGATAAATGTGGCAAAGGTTAAAGACAGTAGTGTGAGTAAGTCCATCTGCTATAATTTCAAATATTATGAATACCAATTTTAACTTAGAGACATTTGCGCAACTATGAATTTAGATTATCTTGATTTTGAACAACCGATTGCTGACTTAGAGGGCAAAATTCACGCGCTTAGTAATATTCAAGATAAAGCCGATATTGTTAAAGAATTGGAAGCGCTAAGAGACAAAAGTAGTGCACTGACTAAAAAGATATTTTCATCCTTGAGTGACTGGCAGGTCTCGCAATTGGCTAGACATCCACAACGACTTTATACACTGGATTACATCGATGATGTATTTGATGAATTTACCGAACTCCATGGTGATCGTGCTTTTGCTGATGATCATGCTATCGTTGGTGGTATTGCTAAATTAGACGGTCAACCAGTAATGTTTATCGGCCAACAAAAAGGTCGATCTACTAAAGATAAGATCAAATACAATTTTGGTATGGCTCGCCCTGAAGGTTATCGTAAGGCATTGCGTTTAATGAAAATGGCTGAGAAATTCTCATTGCCAGTGATTACTTTTATTGATACTCCAGGCGCCTACCCAGGCATTGGCGCAGAAGAGCGTGGCCAAAGTGAGGCTATTGCTAGAAACTTATTCGAGATGTCAACCTTGGCTACGCCGATTATCTCGGTGGTGATTGGCGAAGGTGGTTCTGGTGGTGCGCTAGCGATTGGTGTGGCTGATGTGATGATGATGTTTGAATATAGTATTTACTCAGTGATTTCACCGGAAGGCTGTGCTTCCATTCTTTATAAAGATGCCGCTAAAGCCAATATTGCTGCTGAGTCTCTTAAGCTTACCAGTTCACACTTGAAAAAAGAAGGTTTGATTGATGAAATCATCGGTGAACCATTAGGTGGTATTCATCGAGACCCCGATGAAGCAAAACGTTTACTCAAAAATGCCTTAAAAAAACAACTTCAAGCAGTGAGTAAAATGAGCACTGATAAGTTACTTCAAGCCAGACAGGAGAAACTCTTAGGCTTTGGAAAATTTAAAGAATAAAGACCCTTTCCTTAAGGATAAAAATATAGTTCTCGCCCTGAGTGGCGGTATCGACTCGGTTGTTCTACTGCATTTTCTGTATACACATTACCCCAACAATCTAAGAGCCATTCATTGCAATCATCACTTATCGAAACACTGCTCGGAGTGGGATAAATTTTGCAAAAAATTGTGTAAGACCTTAAATATTGATTATTTAAATATCGATATCTTCATTGAAAATGAATCTAACATTGAAGAAAATGCACGTAAAAAACGCTATCATTCATTATCTCTCAGTTTAGAAGAAAATGAGGTGCTGTGTACGGCGCATCATCAAAATGACCAAGCAGAAACTCTCTTATTGCAACTCTTCCGTGGCAGTGGTGTCGCAGGATTAGCTGCCATGCCAAAATCAAAGCCGCTGGGTAAAGGTGTCCATTATCGACCTTTGTTGAATGTTGCAAAATCAGAAATTCTCAATTATGCTAATGAGCATCATTTAGCTTGGATTGAAGATGACAGCAATACCGATACTAATTTCCGCCGTAATTTTTTAAGATTAGAAGTGATTCCACAGCTGTCAACTGTGTATAAAAATTTAACAAAAATCTTATGTAGAAGCGCTAAACATCAATCAGAAGCTCTACAATTGACCCACGCCCTAGCTTTAATTGATATTAAAGAGCACCAACTCATTAGTAACGATAATCGCCTAAATGTTGCAAAGTTAATTAAGCTTGACACACACCGACTTAAGAACGTGATTAGATATCACTTAAACTCACTAGATTTTTTATCACCTTCTGATAAAGTGATGATGCAAATTATCGAAGTCCTATTTGCTAAAGATGATGCTAAACCTTTAGTTTGCTGGGATCAATATGAGGTTAGACGCTACCAAAATGAACTTTATTTTATTGATATTAAGGCAGATATAAAAGAGGATTTTTGCCCGTTTCACGAAGAATTTAAAAATCTGCCAAATTTTTCCATTCGCTACCGTGAAGATGGTCAACGCATAAAATTACCTGGAAAAAAACACTCTCAATCGTTAAAAAAGGTCTTGCATGAGGCAAATATCCCGCCTTGGGAGCGTAGTAGTCTTAGAATGTACTATCTTGATGATGAATTAAAGGCGATGGAGCGTATCGGAAAACTAGCAGAAGATTAATTATTCATAGGGATTAGCAATCTTTATTTTTTCTAGAATTTTTATCTCTAAATTTTCCATCTGTTTAGCATCTTCAGACTCGATATGGTCATAACCTAACAAATGCAAAGTACCATGGATAGCCATATGAGTTAAATGTTCATCAAAGGTTTTATTTTGTGCTTTAGCCTCCTCGGCTACTATTTCAGTGCAAATCACCACATCACCTAGAATTGCTTCATCAATTTCAACAGGTAAATCACTCTCAAATGACAAAACATTGGTCGGTTTATCTTGATGACGATAGGTTTTATTTAGCGTTTGAATTTCATCTTTATCAACAATGCGAATCAGTAATTCGCTCTCGCCTTTGTCAAGATCATCAATCACCTGTTGTAAAGTATTTGCTAGATCCTTCTCATCAATAGATGAGTCATTAATACTATTTTGAATAACAACCATACTTAATCTTGGGTCAATGATATTTATTGATAAAATGATTTATTTTAATCTTAAAGCATTTTACTTTGTCGTCAATCATTGAAGTTGCCATTCCGGTGCCATTAAACAAAACCTTCGATTACTTGTGTGATCAAGAGGTGGTAATTGGCGCGCGCGTTAAGGTGCCTTTTATTCGTAAAAAAGTAGTAGGTATCGTCCTAGCACACAAAGATAAAAGCGATTTTGACAAACTTAAATCTGTCGAAGAAGTGCTAGATAATACGCCGATTCTAGACAAACCTATTCTCGATTTCTTATTTTGGTCAGCCAAGTATTATCACCACCCGATTGGTGAGGTGATCTCAGCAGCATTACCAAAAAACTTACGTCTGGGTAAAGATGCCGTTATTAAAAAAGTGGTAGGCTTGCCAACTAAAACCAGTAATCCTGATTTTGAAATCACTGACGAACAAAACCATGCCATTCAAAAAATTCTAAATGCACAAAATGCCTACCATGGGTTTTTACTCCATGGTGTCACCGGTAGTGGAAAAACAGAAGTTTACTTGCGTATTACTCAAGCTTTGCTTGATCAAGGTAAGCAAGTGTTGGTACTGGTGCCTGAGATTGGCCTCACCCCACAGATGCTTGCTCGATTTGAGTCCCGACTCAAAACTAAAGTGGTGGCTATTCACTCGCAACTCAATGAAACCCAAAAACTAGATGCTTATCTTATGGCGAAAAATGGTGAAGCCGGCGTGGTGCTTGGCACGCGTAGTGCGATTTTTGCACCAATGCCAGATTTGGGTTTAATTATTATTGATGAGGAGCATGATGGCTCATTTAAACAGCAATCTAGCTTTCGTTATTCAGCCAGAGATCTAAGTTTTATACGTGCGAAGCAAGCCGACATACCATTGGTTTTAGGTACTGCAACGCCATCGTTAGAAACGTTGAAGAATGTGATGGATAAAAAAATCACACGTCTCACACTGACCCAACGTGCAGGTGGAGCAACCCTACCAAAAGTGAGTTTGATCGATATGCGTAATCATTTTGATGGTGCATTGTCTGCCTTACTAATTGAAAAAATGCAGCAATATTTACAGCAAGGTAAACAAGTGATGTTGTTTATTAACCGACGTGGCTATGCGCCGGTATATTACTGCAAAGAATGTGGCTGGAAAGCACAGTGCAGTCATTGCGACTCAGGCATGATTTACCATCGCCATATCAATCGTCTTAAATGCCACCATTGTGGTGATGAGCAAATGCCAGAACACACCTGCCCAGATTGTAAACAACCTAGCCTTGAAGTGCTTGGTTACGGCACAGAAAGGTTAGAAGAAACGCTTGCATCACACTTTTCGGACACACCTATTATTCGTATTGACCGTGACACGACGCGGCGTAAAAAAGCCTTTGCCGAACACTTAGAACAAATTAACTCCGGGGAACCGTGCATCATTGTGGGTACGCAAATGCTTGCCAAAGGCCATGATTTTTCTAATCTGGCGATGGTAAGTATTCTAGATATTGATGCAGGATTGCTGTCACTCGATTTTCGTGCCACTGAGCACTTAGCACAACTACTGATTCAAGTCTCTGGTCGTGCCGGCCGAGTTAAAGAACAAGGCGAAGTCGTAATTCAAACCCGCTACCCAGATCACCCAATTTTTAGTTATGTGTTATCAAATCGCTATACACAATTTGCTAGCAACTTACTCAAGCAGCGCCATAGTGCGATGATGCCACCATTTTCTCATCAAGCTTTATTGTGTGCGAATGCCAAAAACAAACAAAATGCCGAGGATTTCTTACGTGAAGTTGCTAGTCTGCTTGGTAACATTAAGATTGATACGGTAGAAATTTGGGGGCCAGTGGCTAATGTTATCGAGAAAAAATCAGATTACTATTATTTCAACTTATATTTGCAGTCTAATGATAGAGCGGCACTTCATCAAATGCTGGCAACCTTTAACGAGCATATTGACAGCTTAAAATTAAAAAATAAAGTTAGGTGGTACTTGGATGTCGATCCAATTGAGTAACTTTATAACAAACTGTTAATGGGTAATCTTATTGCTAGTAAACAAATATTCTCTTAATTCTTTATCAAGTACTGGATCTTGTCTACGAATCCATTCTAACAACATAGCAGCATGTTCCTTTTCCTCGTCCCTATTATGTACGAGAATACTGGCAAGTTCTTGATCCTCACAAGCATCAATGCGTTGGTTGTACCAATCCATTGCTTCTAATTCTTCCATCAAAGAGACGATCGCCTTGTGCATTTCTTTAGTTGCTTGTGTTAACTTATCTTCTGACTCATGATAGCCTTCGTTAGCCATAATCCCCCCATGTTGGTTATATACGGGTGAATCATAACATAAGACCTTATTTTGGTAGATTAAATTATGCTGTCAGCGCTAAAAAATAATTAAGTTAATCTAATACCCTTTCTAAATATAGATAAACTGCATAAGCATTTTTACGATTAGCGGCTTCAAAAGCTGGCTCATCTTCGAATTCCGACCAGTCAATAGCTTCATAAACTTCTCCGAATGGATTCATTTCTTCAACTGCAACACTTAACTTGTCTAATAAAAAGTTAAGGTAACGATAAGTAAGATCCATGGTCTGTTTTGGCTGATCGGAAGCAACACCATGCCCAGGCACAAAATATCCGACTCTTATTTTTCTAACTCGATCTAGGGTTTTTGCCCATTTAATAATATCAGCATCTCCCACAAAAGGAATACGTCCTTCAAAGATAATATCGCCACTATAAAGGGTTTGATCAGTCACACTTAAAAGTGACATATCACCATCAGAATGCACCTTGCCAAAATAGCTGATTAAAAATTGATGCTCTCCCAAACTGAACTTGGTATCTTGGTCGATAATACGATCAGGCTTGACCAAATAGGTTTCATCATTTACCCAAGGGAACAATAAATCGCGACGTGAGTCTAATAGATTCTCTGCTATCTCAGAATCAAGATAATCCCACGTGCCTTTTGGCGCCCAGATCTGTGCACCTTCGTCTTTAAATACTTGCAACCCATAAATATGATCTGCGTGATAATGACTCATCACCACAATTTTAATGGGTTGATCGGTAATTTTACGAATCTCACTAAGCATCGCATTAGCTAGCGATGGTGTACCGAGTGCATCAAATACAACGACACCGTCACTGGTGACTACAAAACCCGCATTAGAAATAAAACCCTCGTATTCCGTGGCGGCGCCGGACATACCCGGTACATAATAAGCGTTGCCAATCAGATTTTGCGCTTCAACTTCAACGCTCACTTCTTCGTACTCAGTAGCTTGTACTGATGAGACCAATAGAGCAAGTAGTAACATTAAAATTTTCATGACTCTTCCACAACGGTTTTAATCGCATTCGTAATCGTTAACAGCGCATCATCTGTGATGATAAATGGCGGCATGGTATAGAGCAATTTACCGTAAGGTCTTAACCATATTCCAAGCTCAATTAAACGCTTTTGTGCCCATTCTACCTCAATATCATCACGCATTTCAACTATAGCAATTGCACCTAAAATACGTACGTCTAAGACATTGTCATGCTGTTTGAGTGGTGCTAATTCAGCGTGAAATATTTTTTCAATACGGGCAATGTTATCTTGCCAAGGTGAGTTGAGTAATAATTCAATACTAGCATTGGCCAAGGTGCAAGCTAATGGGTTAGCCATAAAGGTTGGACCATGCATCAATGTGCCTACTGTGTTCGCAATATCATCCGTTGTTAGTGTAGCGGCGAGTGTCATGTAACCACCTGTTAATGCCTTGCCTAAACACAATATATCCGGCTCAATATCAGCATATTCTAAGGCAAATAATTCACCTGTACGGCCAAAACCTGTGGCGATTTCATCTAGAATTAATAACACATCATACTGATCACACAACGCTTTTGCCTTAACAAGGTACGTCGGATTATAAATGCGCATGCCGCCTGCACCTTGCAAAACGGGTTCCAAGATCATCGCCGCAACTGAGTCAGCATGTTGCTTTAGGGTTGACTCTAAATCTTCCAGTGCCTCATCCATCGACACCATAGACGGGCTTTTCACAAAAAAGTGTTGTGGTAATACACCAGAAAACAAATGATGCATGCCGTTATCCGGATCACACACGCTCATCGCACCAAAAGTATCGCCATGATAGCCACCGCGAATGGTAACAAACTTGTGTTTATCCATTTGGTCTTTGTTATACCAATATTGTAATGCCATTTTTAATGCCACTTCTACTGACACTGAACCTGAATCAGTAAAAAATACTTTGGTTAAATTCTCTGGTGTGATCTCAACCAGAGTTTTGGCCAAATCAATGGCAGGTTTGTGAGTGAGGCCACCAAACATAACATGTGACATTTTGCCAAGTTGGCTCTCAACGGCTTTATTAAGTACGGAATGGTTATAACCATGAATGGTTGACCACCATGAACTCATACCATCAACAACTCGCTTACCACCTTGTAGGTTTAAATAGACACCATCAGCCGACTCAACCAAATAAGTGGGAACTTCATTAGGGATTTTGGCATACGGGTGCCAAATATGCTGATGATCAAATGTATCCATAGGGATACATTTTACTTGTACTGATTATTTATAAGTAATCTTTAAGTTCAGCCATAGAATCAATGACTAAATCTGGATTTGCATCACGAATATCATCACCATGATTGTAGCCATACGACATACAGATAATCTCAAAACCGGCGGCGCGTGACGCTTTAACGTCACTAATTGAATCACCCAACATCATGGATTCTTTTGGTTCAATATTGAAGTGTTTAGCAGCATGAAGCAAAGGCATTGGGTCTGGTTTTTTCTTCTCTAGGGTATCGCCAGATATTACAATCTCGAATTCGTCAAAAATACCTAAATCTTTGAGTAGTGGGTGGGTAAATTGCTTGGCCTTGTTGGTCACACAACCTAATGTATAGTCCTGCGATTTAAGATAATCCAAACCTTCTCTGACACCATCATACAAAGATGAACGGCCTGAAGTATTATGAGCATACAAATCTAAGAATATGGGATAGGCTTCGTCAAAATCATCCTTATTAACTGTGCCTTCTAGCTCTCCCGTGAGTGATCTTTCTACCAGTTTTGGCACGCCATTACCTACCCAGTGACGCACCTTGGCCTCACCCCATTTGTCTCTACCCATGGCTATCATTAACTCATCAACGCAATAGGCTAAGTCCGGAACACTATCAACTAATGTGCCATCGACATCGATCATGATTAATTTTGGGTTGAATTTTTTCATTGTTATCCTTGTATTATTTAATGACAGTATTTTGGTAGAATATGCGATATATATTTATTTGAGATATTTTAATGCAAAACTCTACTACGATCGGTTTTATTGGTGCTGGAAACATGGCCTATGCACTAGTTTCCGGCTTGGTTAATAGCGGATTTTCCACAAAAAACATCAAACTTAGCGATACCGACGAAGCACTATTATCCCTGCGAGCTGATGAATTTAACCTTGAGGTTTTCACGGATAATACTAAATTAGCTGCTCAATGCGATGTCATTATTTTTGCGATCAAACCGCAGGTGTTGTCTGTAGTTTGTAAAGAATTACAAGAACACGTCAGCCATAATCCATTAATTATATCTATTGCGGCTGGTGTAAGAGCGGTTGATATTAATCGCTGGCTAGGTGGAAACGCATCCATTGTTCGTGCGATGCCAAATACGCCTGCATTACTGGGGCAAGGTGCTACTGGCATGATGGCTAACGATGTAGTTAGCGGCGATCAAAAAGCATTGGCTGAACAAATACTAAGCGCGGTGAGTACTTGCCTATGGGTAGAAGATGAAAAAATGTTAGATGCTGTTACCGCACTTTCAGGTAGTGGGCCTGCTTATTTCTTTTTACTAATCGAATCTATGGCCAAGGCAGGTGCCGCATTAGGACTTGACGAATCAACAGCTCAACAACTCAGCATTCAAACAGCATTAGGCGCTAGTATGATGGCCGACAGTAGTGGTGATTCTGCACATGAGCTCCGTGCCAAAGTCACTTCACCAAATGGTACAACACAGGCTGCTATCGAATCATTCCAAGAGCAAAATTTTGATATGATTGTTGCTCACGCAATGCGCGCTGCTTTTGACCGTTCTAGAGAAATGGGAATTGAGTTGGGCGACTATGACTGATGAATTAATCATCAAGATTTAGGCGTTAAAATCACACTCGATAAACTTGTATTATCATTCAAAGGAACAACCAACCTATTCAACAATACCCTTGATTTTATCCGGCATACCAATCTCGATTTTTGATGATAATTGGTACCAGAAAAGCATACGTTGCTATTTTTAATAGACGCTATCAAAACTCAATCAACTTATCAATGCTAACACCTGAAGACACACTCAGACTCAATGTACTTATTTCAACCTGCGTCGCCATTCGTATTGATGTTTATAAATTGGTGGTGGTTGGTTTAACCAAAGATAAAAAAGAGCAAACCATTACTTTAAACCCAACTACTGATAGTAGTAAGTATATTCAAGCCGTACAAAAATTATTGGTCAATCAAGTGCTCGGTAGTATGGGTGGCTACCCTTCCTATCTCAAACGCTGGTCAAGGATGGGGCAAGTAAGTTCTTCCAATTTAACATCATTATTAAAAATCGGTAATATCGAAGCTGTGGTGGCGGTGTCCAATTCTCAAAATTTGAATGATGAAGTGCTAGACTTGGTTTGGTGGTGTGCTACCAATACTGATCAACAAGCTGAAATTGGCCGTTTTTTACTCACTAGAGATTTTGTAGTTGAGCACCTAGTGGGTAAGCAGATAGCCAGTTATTTATTAGAGTTTTTACCTTTCACTGACGATACAACACAGCTTATAGATACCACCAACTTGGTATTGCAGGGCGATCTCATTAGTCATGAAGCAAAAGACAAATTGTGGAAACAAGGCCAGAGAAAAACGGCCTTCTTAGTGGGATTTATTGAGCGCATGAAAAACAATCTACCTAACCTTGATGGCACGGTAGCATTTAATCTAGATATCAAAGAATTGGAGTGTGTGAATAGCGAACAAGGTCAAATATTGCTAAAAACCATCGCCCACATTTTGAAAAAGATCAATCAAGAGCATGTTCTGTACCGCACCCTTGAAGTATTAGGCACTTATTTGTCGCATCCGATGATTCAACCTTCCGCTCAAATTGATCAATTGCAATCACAGGCCCAAACGGTACTGGAACAGCTGGGATTAAATGATGAAAAAATTAAAGCTAGATTATTGTTGGCAGGTGTCAGTGAACAATTAGCGGTTAGTACAATTTCTGCTCATAGTCTAGCTGGATCAGCCATTCGCAAAAAATTATCCGATGTATTAACGCCTATTCAAGCGGCATTAAAGCTATTAACTACCCCATAATAGCTGCATATTAGCAATGGCTACCAATGAAGCAGTTTCTGTTCTCAATACTCTAGATCCCAACAATAACGACTGATAACCTGCATCAGTTGCCTGAGTAATTTCAGCCTCGCTCAGCCCGCCTTCGGGACCAATTAAAATGCTGGCTTCGGTTATCGAATCCACGTCTAATAAGCTGTGTTCTGATCGATGATGCAATACAAAACCATTACTCACTGGTTGATCAAGAAACTCATCTAAACTGATTGGATTGACTACTTCGGGCACCACTGAACGACCCGATTGCTCGCACGCACCAATGACAATTTTTTGCCAATGTGACTGGCGCTTAGTTAATTTATCACCTTTAAGTTTGACCACGCAACGCTCACTCAGGATAGGTACAATTTTATTCACCCCCAACTCCACTGCCTTTTGCATCAAAAAATCCATTTTTTCACCCTTGGCAATACCTTGAGCTAGCGTTAGATTCAGTTTTGATTCAGATAAATTTTTCTCCTTAGAAAGTACTTTAACAACGCAATCTTTCTTAGCTTCAAGTACTTTGGTTGTATAGTCCATACCATCACCATTAAATAGGGTGAAATTCTGCCCCACAGGAAAGCGCAACACCTTAACCAAGTGATGTGAAGTGTACTTATCTAGCGTGAATTCATCATCAATTTGCAAAGAGGTATTTTGGTACAAACGAACGTGTTTCATGGTATCTTTGTGCGCTACAAATAGTTGAAAATAATGATACATCAAAACAGAAGAAAAGAATTACTAAGCCAACTAGATGATGGCGCTCTAGTTATTGTCGCCACTAACTCAGAACAAATTAGAAATGGCGATGTGCATTATCCTTTTCGTGCGCATAGTGATTTTTGGTATTTGACGGGTTTTACAGAGCCTGAAGCAATAGCAGTCTTCTCAAGTGATACTTACACTATTTTTTTACGAGACAAAGATCCTGCCAGAGAAATTTGGGACGGAAAACGCTTAGGCGTCAAAGATGCACCACAAACATTAAAGGCTGATCAAGCCTACTCTATCAGTCAGTTAAAAGAAATATTACCTCAATTAATAGCTGATGCTAGTCAACTGTATTACGACTTTAAGCCGTGCACCTTAGATGACGAAATTATTCAGTTGTTATCAAAGTCTCAATATCAATCTTTAGCTACTTATGTGCATGAAATGCGCCTGATTAAAAGTACTGAAGAAATCGAGTTGATGCAAAAAGCTGCAAATATATCCGTTCAAGCACATGAGTCAGCCATGCAACAAACTAAGGCTGGTCTATTTGAATTTGAAATTGCCAGTGTTTTTGATGCAGGCTTTAGAAAAAATAATAGTGAACACGCCTATACACCGATTGTTGCGGGTGGTGAAAATGCTTGTGTCTTGCACTATATTGAAAACAACAAAGTTTTAAAAGACGGTGACCTATTGTTGATTGATGCTGGCTGTGAAGTCGAAGGTTATGCCTCAGACATCACGCGTACTTTTCCTATCAATGGCAAATTCAGCGAAGCACAACAACAAATTTATCAAATCGTACTCGATGCACAATTGGCTGCCATTGAAAGTATCAAGCCTAGTGAGGCAGTTTTCAAACCTCATCAAATTGCCACACATGTCATTCAACAAGGTTTGCTTGGATTAGGTATTCTTCAACAAGGTGGTGATTTATCACAATTCTACATGCATGGCACTGGCCACTGGTTAGGGCTTGATGTACACGACGTGGGTGAATACAAACAAGATAATCAACATCGTCAGTTCACGCCAGGTATGGTGACCACTGTCGAACCAGGCATTTATATTCGTAAGGATGATAAAATCAATCCAATTTATTGGAACATCGGCATTCGCATTGAGGATGATGTTCTAGTGACAGAACAAGGCAACACCGTATTAACCGGATCACTCGTTAAAACCATTAATGAGATTGAATCCCTAATGAAAAACTAAAAAGAGAACATGGATATACAACAAGCAATTAAAGCCGTTATTAATAAACAAGACCTTAGTGAGAATGAGATGCATGCGGTGATGACCGACATCATGACCGGTAAAACGACTGATGCTCAAATCGGTGGTTTTTTAGTTGGACTATCAATGAAAGGTGAAACTGTTGATGAGATCACAGCAGCTGCAAAAGTTATGCGCTCATTAGCAACCGGTGTGCAAATTCATCATCCTAAACACTTGGTTGATACTTGTGGTACTGGCGGAGATGGGCTAGGTTTATTTAATATTTCAACTGCTTGTGCCTTTGTAGTAGCAGCAGCTGGTGGCCAAGTAGCCAAACATGGTAATCGTTCTATTTCTTCCAAATCAGGCAGTGCTGACGTTTTAGAAGCGGCAGGGGTTAATCTTGATATGAGTCCAGAAAACATCAGCAAATGTGTTGAAAAAATTGGTGTTGGTTTTATGTTTGCACCGGCTCATCACTCAGCAATGAAGCACGCCATTGGTGCGCGTAAGGCATTGGCCGTTCGTACTATTTTTAATGTATTGGGTCCACTTACTAACCCGGCAAAAGCGCCCCATCAAGTGATGGGTGTGTACGACAAATCCTTAGTTGAGCCAATTGCAAATGTACTCAAAAGCCTTGGCTCTAAACATGTAATGGTAGTGCATTCTAAAGATGGACTGGATGAAATATCCATTGCAGATGACACATTTGTAGCAGAATTAAAAGATGATAAAGTCAGTACTTACACCGTTAACCCAACCGAGTTTGGTTTGCCTTTAGGTGATCTAAATGACATTAAGGCCGATGATGCGGACAGTTCGCTAATACTCATCCAACAGGCGTTAGATGGCAAAGACGGTGCAGCTAAAAACATCATTGCTTTGAATGCAGGTGCTGCAATTTATGTGTCTGGTATTGCTAACTCACTACAAGCAGGTGTAGATACAGCAATTGAAATTTTAAATAGTGGTTCTGCTCATCAAAAACTTGATGACTTTGTCCGTGAATCAACTGGTTGTTAATATGAATAAAGACACAAACTTAATTTGGATTGATTTAGAAATGACGGGATTAATTCCTGAAAAAGACGTCATCATTGAAATTGCAACTGTAGTAACTGATGCAGATCTAAACGTACTGGCTGAGGGGCCATCTATAGCCATTCATCAAAGTGGTGAGTTATTGGCAGGCATGGACGAATGGAATACTGAACATCACACCAATTCTGGCTTGGTTAAACGCGTTAAAGAGAGTGATATTTCTACCAAACAAGCTGAAATCCAAATGCTAAATTTTTTACAACAACACGTTAACCCCGGTGCCTCACCTATGTGTGGCAATAGCATTTGCCAAGATAGACGTTTTTTATATAACTACATGCCGGAATTAGAAAAATTCTTCCACTATAGGCACATTGATGTAACCTCACTAAAAGAATTAGTTGCACGTTGGAAGCCAGAAGTCGCCATGCAGTACAGTAAAGAATCAGCGCATCTGGCTCTGTCCGATGTATATGACTCAATTGATGAATTAAAGCATTATCGATCAGTTTTTATTAATGTTTAAAACCTGGCTTGCGCCTGCAAAAATCAATCTATTCCTACACATTAATTCTAAACGAGAAGATGGTTATCACAATCTACAAACCATTTTTCAATTACTAGATTATTACGATGAATTAAGCTTCTCTCCAAGGGAAGATGGCATCATTCAGCGTGTGAGTGGTAATGATGGAGTACCAGAATCACAAGATCTTATTATTAGAGCTGCTAAGGCCCTACAACAAGAGACTGGTATTGACTTAGGCGTGGATATTTCCGTGGTAAAAAACATCCCTACTGGCGGTGGACTCGGTGGTGGAAGCTCTAATGCGGCAACCACACTCATTGCTTTAAACGAATTATGGGACACTCAATACTCAGAAAAGCAACTAA
>DTVJ01000219.1 GCA_012963565.1 Piscirickettsiaceae bacterium | reverse complement strand
TCAAGGTGTTGAACTGTATTAAATGATTTAGTTAAGGGCTAGTATCACTTTATAGCATTAAGCAGTTTGGAGGGTGTCTGCGGTACTTTTAAGTGTGTGTAATACTATTCGGTCATTGTCTACACTACCTATTTTGAGCGATTATATTCTTCTTTATTTGAGTGGACGAAGTTTGGGGGTGATATTGAATTTGTACAACTTTTTTTCCTTGTGAATGAAAGTATTCTTCCACATCCTGATTGTGAGGCTTTCTACCCCAGTCTTCCCCAATAACAAAAATATCTGCTTTAACTTGTTGACAAATAGTTAGGTAATCTAATTCATGATACGGGATTACGATATCCACACAACGAAGTGCTTGTAGCATCTTAATACGTTGCTCAAGCGGAATAATAGGCACATTAGGCTTATATAGTTTGACAACTTCATCAGAGGCAATGCCAACAGCAACAGTATCGCCTAATGAGGCACAATGCTCCAATAAGGCAAGATGCCCCACATGTAATAAATCAAATGTTCCTACTGTATATACTACCATTAAGATTTTTCCTTATTTTGATTGCTAATTTTAAATTAGTGTTTGTTTTTATATGAGTTTCCAACTGTAGATAAGTGTCATACTGAGTGTATAAAAAGAGAGGATAAAAATATTGATAGGCTTGCCAGAAAGCTTTGGTGTTTTGATTTGCGAAACATTTAAAGCTGCAAGTCCTAAAACACTAATATATAGAATAGTTAAAAACACTCCTCCAGTAAAAACTCCTTCAAATAAAAATATAAAAACAAGCACTATATTATTATTATCAAGAGCTAGACCTGTGTATTTTGACCCACCAGAAAGACCATAAGTATTGAAATAACTCAATCGAAGAGCGCTGGCAGAAATGATAATAAACGCCCCGAATAAGAACAAAGGCTCAAATTTTCCATAACTTAAAAGAAGAATAGCTGGAGATACTCCATAGTTTACAATATCTATTAATGAATCAAGCTGTCCCCCAAAAAAACCTTGTTTGCTGGTTCTTCCTTTCATTCTTCGTGCCACTAATCCATCTGCCCAGTCAAATGCAACAGCCCAAATCATACCAATCATGGCTGCGTAATAATTTTCTAAAATACTAAAATAAATAGCTAATACTGTACAGGCTAGCCCTAAAAGGGACAATAGATTAGGAACATCCTTCACGTAGGAGAGAATAGTGGGTTGTATTTCTTGAGATTCTGACTTATCTTCAATCATTTTTAATCTTTAGCCGTATATTTTTTAGGACGTTATTATAGTTGGCAGTTGGCAGTTGGCAGTTGGCAGTTGGCAGT
>DTVJ01000218.1 GCA_012963565.1 Piscirickettsiaceae bacterium | reverse complement strand
CGGAGTATCTTGATGCAATTCTTTCTATTCGTATTGTTAATTCAATGAGCGAGGCCATTGATCATATTGATAAACATGGCTCTGGTCATACCGAATCAATCGTTAGTGAGAACTACACATCTGCACGTAGATTCATCACTGAAGTAGATTCATCATCAGTGATGATTAACGCATCTACCGGTTTTGCCGATGGCTTTGAATATGGCCTAGGTGCAGAGATTGGCATTAGTACTGACAAATTCCACGTACGTGGACCAGTTGGCCTAGAAGGACTGACCTCACAAAAATTTATCGTCCTCGGTGACGGTCATACTAGAAAATAATGAATGCAGAACAAACATTAGCCATTTTTGAACGTGGCACCGATGAGATATTGCCACTTGAAGAGCTAAAAAAGAAACTGGCAAAAAACAAACCATTGCGTATTAAGGCAGGTTTTGATCCTACAGCCCCGGATCTGCATTTAGGGCATACAGTTTTAATTAATAAACTCAAACAACTTCAAGACCTAGGTCATGAGATCATTTTCTTAATTGGTGATTTTACTGGCATGATCGGTGATCCTACTGGCAAGAGTACGACTCGCCCACCATTGACCAAAGAGCAAGTGTTAGAAAACTCACAGTCTTACCAAGAACAAGTTTTTAAAATTTTAGATAAAGATAAAACTAAAGTTGTTTTTAATTCTGAGTGGATGGGTAAGATGTCCTCTACTGAGATGATTGAGCTCGCTTCAAAACAAACCGTTGCTAGAATGCTTGAGCGCGATGATTTTTCCAAACGTTACAAATCTGGCCAAGGTATCTCTATCCATGAATTTTTATACCCATTAATTCAGGGACACGATTCCGTTGTACTTGAATCAGATGTTGAATTAGGTGGCACCGATCAGAAATTTAATCTTCTGATGGGTCGCGAACTACAAAAGCAAGCTGGTAAGGAACAACAAGTGATTCTAACCATGCCAATTCTTGAAGGTTTAGACGGTGTACAAAAAATGTCGAAGTCTTTAAATAACTACATCGGTATTGATGACGCACCTGACGATATGTTTGGCAAGATTATGTCAGTATCGGATGATCTCATGTGGCGCTATCTTGAACTACTTAGTTTTGAGACACTTGAGACTATTGGGGCTTGGAAGCAAGAAGTTGAAAATGGCGAAAACCCTAGGAACATTAAGTTCCGTCTAGCTAAAGAAATCATCACCCGCTTCCATAGTGATGATGCCGCTAAACAAGCACAACAAAACTTTATTAACCGCTTTGCTAAAAACAAAATTCCAGACGAAATGCCAGAATTTAACTTTGATTCAGGCATAAA
>DTVJ01000217.1 GCA_012963565.1 Piscirickettsiaceae bacterium | reverse complement strand
TGATTTTTAAGTGCTTCAATCGAGACAAATGACCCAATAAATGTAATTTCTACATCATTATAAAAATTTACGATATTTTCAATGGCTGGTGTCGCCATAACACAATCACCAAGCCAAGTAGGAAGCTCAATTAATATTTTCATTACTTAATTAATTTGTAATGTTTTTTACTTAATTCTAAATTAAACCATTCTTCAAGTTTTAGCATTAGACGATGTTTTTTTTGTTTCTTAGTTGGTTCGTAGTTGGAGTCGGCTTGATAAATGCCTTTATCTTGAGGCAACCAATCTTGAACTATTTTTGGATGAGTGCCAGAAAATTCTTTAATAATAGACTGATCCATTTGAGAATAATCAATTTTGGCAGGCTCGCCACCCCAATATTGTTGTACTTTTTGGCTTTTTAAGTTCATTTGTTCTTCGCTACGCACCCAGCCATAGTGATAACAACGTGCACCTGTGTGTTTTGCTTTTGGATATCTACCATTTTTATTGCTATCTAATACTAACCAAAAGAGGCCATCTGGTGCATAGGATCTAACTGAATTTTTAATAATTCTAGCTTCGGATCGGTACCATCCAGGAGAATCAAGATAGCTATTTGCATTGCCATAAAAATGATAAAAATCAAAGACTAGCGCCTCTACTTCGGGATTATCTACATGCGTCTGCATGGATGCTCTGATTTTATCCAAATCATCTTCATGATAGACTTCATCGCCTTCAATATAAAATGCCCAATCTCCTGTGCAATTAAACTGGGCAATCATCTTTTGCTGACCATAAACATAACCACGGTCATGCATATTGTCATTCCATGTTGACTGAATAATGCGAATTTTTGGGTCGTTAATTGATTGTATGAGCGCTAATGTATCATCCTCACTCTGACCAACATTGATGACAAATTCATCAACAATTGGAAGGATAGATTGAATAGATTGGATAAAAGGATAGCCTAATATTTGTCCATTTTTAATAAAGGTAAAGGCGCTGACTTTCATAATCTTATTTGCGTGTTACTCGATAACCCTCAATAAACAATTCATCAATATTACAATCAATAAAATCAACTACGGCATCTTGTGGTGTTCTTACGATTGTTCTGCCATGAAGATTAAAAGAGGTGTTAAGACTGACGCCATAACCCATAATATTTTTGAGCTCTTTTAAGTATCTGTAATAATTAGGATTGTCCTGTTCTTCAACAAATTGAGGTCTGGCTGTACCATCCACATGTACCGCACAAGGCAAGTCTTTAATAAACTCATCTTTCATTCTAAAAGCAATAGCCATGTGTTTGTGAGGAAAACTGTCTTTAAACA
>DTVJ01000216.1 GCA_012963565.1 Piscirickettsiaceae bacterium | reverse complement strand
CTCGTCCCCCGCGAATATGTAGATTACCAATCCCCCCACCAATCTCCAGGGTATCACCAACCAACGCAACATCTTCAATTTTTTGGTAGAGATCACCGTAGATAGCTCGTAAAATAGGCTTTTCATTCCAACGTTTTTGATAATTTTCTAGATTCATATTTACTGCAATGCCTGACTATAGTCTGACTCTATTTCTTTAATAATTTGTTTTAATAATCTTGCATATTCTGCTGTCCATCCTGGACGTCTCAAATGGTCAGAATCACGCATTGCAATATCTGGAAAAACTCTATGCTCATTAATATCTATAAAATCAACTTTTAAACAACTGTTTTTAAGCTGCTTAAGTAGTTTATTTTTTATTTTTTTTATTTCACCTTTTTCTTTTCTTTTTAGATAGGTAGTTTCTGGCATTGGGGCCACCACAAAATAGAAATTTGCTTCAGGGGTTATCTTACAAATATCTACTAATGCGGATTCAACTATTTTTGACAATATTAAGGGGCTATTTGCACGATTATCTATACCTAATTGAATAGAGTGATGAACAGGTGATGATTCTAATACTGGGATTTTACTTGGTATTTCTTCTCCTTCAATTAAACTATTTGGTGCTAGCATAAGTAATGAGAGTATTTTATATCCAATTTTCCCTTCAATGTTTAATATTGCTGGCTCAACTTTTTGTTTATCAAATTTGCCGCCCATGTGTTCTAACAACCAATTCCTCTCTTTAGAATCATCACCTGTTCATCACTCTTTTCTGTTCTTCGATTTTATTAAAAACAGAGGTTAAATAAACTTCAGCAGCCTTTCCTTCCGGGTCATACCCAAAAAACTCTGGAGTTGATGCAAATATAATTCTTTTAGGTGGAATATTTTTTTCCAAGTACCTTTCCAATAAAAAAAGCGATCCAACTACACCACTTGCTTTATTTGTTGTTAGATTTGCCACCTCACCTATTGGAGCCACACGATAGCCCTTTAGTACGTCCTGTGTAATACTATCTCCTAACAAAACTGTAGGAGAATTGATAGCATCTCCCTCTTGTAACGCAACAACCAAACGATCGAGATCATGTCTACGTAATGGCACATCTTTTAGAAGATAGGAAAAAACCTCAACAAGCAACGCAATAAAAATTAATGTGACTGGAAATGTCACACTGATAAATTTGCGCCATTGAGTGTTCACTATACCACCTAAAATTGAAAGTAGATAAACGTACTAGGCTCATCTAACCAACCTAGAGTGATCCACAACATAACCGATAAAGAGATTGCTAAGGCTACTTTTGTTATTCTATTTCCACAGTTAATTGCCGG
>DTVJ01000215.1:674-1329 GCA_012963565.1 Piscirickettsiaceae bacterium | reverse complement strand
TTTCTAAGGATTCAATATAATCCATAAGCTCTATCGGATTATTATTACCAATATTATAGACTCTCCATGGTGCGCTACTCGTTGCCGGATCCGGGTTGCTACTATCCCAATCAGGATTTGGCGGTGCTGCCCTGTCTAACACCCTTATAACCACCTCTACAATATCATCAATGTACGTGAAGTCTCTTTTGTGTTTGCCATAATTAAATACGGTGATTGGCTCACCTGCTATTATAGCTCGTGTGAACTTTTGTAGTGCCATATCGGGCCGATCATAAGGGCCATATACGGTAAAAAATCTTAGACCTGTTGTAGGTAGATCGTACAAGTGAGAGTAAGAATGTGCCATCAGTTCGCCTGCTTTTTTAGTAGCAGCATACAGACTGACTGGATGGTTAACTGATTCATGCGTTGAGAATGGCTGCTTAGTGTTGAGCCCATAGGTTGAACTTGATGATGCATAAACCAAGTGTCCTACTTTATTATGTCGACAACCTTCCAATATATGTGCAAAGCCTACTAAATTAGTATCAATATAGGCCAAAGGGTTTTCGATAGAATAACGAACACCGGCTTGGGCTGCTAGATTCACTACACCTTCGAACTGGTGCTCTTCAAAAAGCTTTAACATGCCTTCACGATCTTCAAGATTCAT
>DTVJ01000215.1:0-636 GCA_012963565.1 Piscirickettsiaceae bacterium | reverse complement strand
AGACGTGCCTCTTTAAGCCCTATATCATAATAATCATTGTGATTATCAATACCTATGACTGTGTCACCTCGATCTAACAACCGAATTGAGAGCGCTGAGCCAATAAATCCTGCACTGCCTGTTACTAATACTTTCATTTCATTTACAATTTTAATTGTTTATATATTTAATTTCTTTTATTGTTTGATTAATCGCTATTAAACAAATCACGCGTATACACCTTATTTTCTACATCTCTAAGCTCATCCACCATTCTATTAGCCACAATTACATCTGATATTTTTTTGAATTCATTGAGATCTTTAACTAATTTTGAATTGAAGAACTCATCATCATCATCTAATACTGGCTCATATACAATTACCTCAATGCCCTTAGCTTTAATACGCTTCATAATGCCTTGAATGGAAGATGATCTGAAATTATCAGATTCAGACTTCATAATTAAACGATGAATACCTACTACCTTAGGATTCTTGCTAATGATTGAATTAGCAACAAAGTCTTTTCTGATTGTATTGGCATCAACAATTGCACTGATTAAGCTGTTCGGTACATTTTGATAGTTGGCCCTAAGTTGTTTAGTATCTTTAGGCAGTGCAGGATTTATTGGCTCAGCGCTCTCAATTCGGTTGT
>DTVJ01000214.1 GCA_012963565.1 Piscirickettsiaceae bacterium | reverse complement strand
AACAGCACTATAGGTGAGTACATCACCATCTGTATCAATGAAGTGAGCTGAAATATCATTACTGTATGCTGTGCCTTTGTTAACTTGAGCATCTGCAATAGTAGTTAAGACTTTTGGGGCTGAATTAGCCGGTATAGAATAGGCCGCCTCAAGGATATGAAAATCTGAGTCGCCATAATTTTTTTGTGCAACTTTTAGATCCTCTAGCGATAATGTCAAACCGTCTGACAAAATAGAAACAGGAGTAGAAAGCCAGCCACTAGCTACCGTCTCAACATATATATCAGTTGATATATCTGCAAGTATTGAATCTACAAAGTCAGAATATGATATTTTATTAGAGAAGTCTATATCCTCCAAAATACCCACCCAAAGGTTCGTAATTTCAGCGGACACCCTTGGAGTGGCAAACGATGTGCCAAAGTTCCAACCATTACGACTTCCGTCAACCCATCCGAGATTCTCAATATAGCCATCAGCTAAAATATCAATTACCGCAGGGTTAGCGGGGTCTCCAAATAATGCATAACTATTGGAGTCAAGATTGTAAGCACCTACATTAATAATATCTGCTAATGAATCTCCCCATGAAAAATTAGCACCAATCTCTTGGTTAACATTCGGCACACTTTGTACAATCACTGCATAATCACCCATCAATGATGAAAGTGCGGTCTTCAGCGTTGGGTTAAGTGCGCTTGCCCCATTACCAACAGATGCAGAAACACCACTGGGAAAATAATTGATACTATTGGTGTTATTTTTAAGGGTCCAATCGTCAATAATATCGTTAATATTTGGAAACAATAAATCGGATTGAGTATCATCATAGTACCCATCGGTTGGATCAATATCATAATCAATCAATATGACTTCTACAGCGCTATCAAGTTGACTAATATAAGCATCCAATACCCAGTCTCCATGTTGCACAACTGTATTGTCTGATGGATTGTGACTTACCCACTGTGAGTAATTAGAGGATTCTAAATAACTTAGTGTTAAATCGGATGTAGAAGTGTAACCAGCGTCATACAAACTAACATTGTCATATACCAATGATTTGGTTGTAAAGTCATCGATAATAATTGCAACTGGTTTATATACTATAGGCATAATAAAATCCCGTAATTTTTAGTATATTTTGATACTCAGCCACCTTGATTTGAATTGAAGAAATTATTTTCACACTGCCTCTCCATAGACATCCATTATGAATTAATTCTACACTTACCCCTCTTAATCAATTAGTTTATTTTTGAAAAGGTTTAATGTTTCTTAAGATACCTCGAAAGATTGCTACCTCTTCTTTTTCAGGCTCTGCTCGTCCGAAGAATC
>DTVJ01000213.1 GCA_012963565.1 Piscirickettsiaceae bacterium | reverse complement strand
GTCTGAATATATCTAGAGTGTCCGTAACCTTATTGAATTCAGATTATGTAAGAGGCAGTGGCAGTGAGCCAGATATTAATCAGTTGTTTGTCCATCAAGATGTAATGAAAGAAGTATTACTATTACAAGATAGAATTCCAATTTATTTAGAGTCTTTTAGAAGAACACTTGATAAAACTGAAATAGAGCCAGATATTGATATCGGTTGGCATTGTAAAAACCCCCATGAATGCGATGCTTTTGATTATTGTTGGCGTAAACAAAGACAAATACCAGAATATTCAGTGTTTAATATCTTTCCACTAACTAAAAAATCAAAGGCATTGGAGTTATATAAGCAAGGCATTATTAGCGTGAAAGATATACCAAGTGATATGGAGCTAACTGGTCCACAGCAGTTTGCTGTTGATTCTTTTAAATATTTAAAAGAAAATAAACTTGAGGGTTTTTACAATGCCACTTACATATCCCTTGTATCACTTTGATTTTGAGACTTTTCAACAGCCGATACCTGAATTTAAGGGAGTTAGTCCGTTCCAACAAATACCTTTTCAATATTCACTTCATATTGAATATGAAGACAAGCCACCAGAGCATAAAGAGTTTTTAGGTAAAGAAGGATTAGATCCACGAGAATCGCTCGTAAAAAAACTTATTGAAGATATACCAATGAACGTTACTGTACTAGCTTTTAACGCTAGTTTCGAGCAAATGGTATTCAAGAGCTTGGCTAAGCAATTTGATCAGCATAAAGAGCATTTATTAAATATTAGTAATAATATAGTTGACCTTGCTATACCGTTTCAGAAGAGGCATTATTACCTACCGGAGATGAGAGGCAAATATAGTATTAAGATAGTGTTGCCATTACTTGTTCCTGAGATGAAAAGAGGTGTGATTTATGTAGATGAGAATCAATTTTCAGACCAAGGAAAACTACTTCTACAAGGAAAATTTGAAGATTTAGATAATTTTGTTAATTCAATATTTATTATTTTAAATGGCTCATACGATGAAATTATTGATGATAGTGATGAAGATGAGGTTAGTGCATCAAAAACAATAACAAAAATAGATGCGATAGAATCAGACCATATAATTGTAACTGTTATTTCTGAGTTTGAGTTTTTTATGCATAAAAAGTTAACAACAGAAGAGCTTCTAGAATGGCAAGATGAAAATGATTTATTTGGATTTGGTCTTTCTCTATTTCTTAATTCTGAGTTTTTAGTTGATAAAGATGGAGTGGAGGTTCATGACGTAGTGGAATTTGACGACCTTTCAATATCCATCTTAAATGGTTAAATACACAGTCCTACTACTCACTCTCATTCTAACC
>DTVJ01000212.1 GCA_012963565.1 Piscirickettsiaceae bacterium | reverse complement strand
CTGCTTGAGCAGAAAATGCGAATACAGTTAACGTTGTTAATAGTAATTTTTTCATTATATTCTCCTTTATTCTCTGTATTCAGTGCCAGAAATTTCCATACCATTACTCATAGCAGTAAGGAAGACTTCTAGATTAGTATATTCAGACTTATGTCTTTTAAATGGCTTAGCTCTAACTTGCTTGTTACAACCACCAAAACGACGCTGAATCGTACCAAAGCCATCACCTTTCTTTTTAGCCCATTTACCACGCCACACAGGGAAGTGAGAAATATGACCTAAAGCCGGAGACAATGTATTACCACGAATACGTTGGCCTGCACTATCAACATGACAATTAGCACATGATAAGTTTAACTGACCACGCTTAGCGTAGAAGAAAGTCTTACCCTGATTGTATGCAGCTAAAGCCTTTGCATTACCTTCAGGAACGATTACATTGATCTTTTGACCTTCTGCAGCAGTAGTTAAATAAGATGTAATATGAGCGTGCTTACCTTTACCAGTGCCCATTTTCTTCTCACCATTTGCTACACGACATGTATTAATTTCATTCTCTAAAGTATCAAATTTACCTGCCTTTTCATTCCATCGTGGAAATTGCGTACGAATAGTCTCAACTCCGCCAGAAAAACAACTTGAGTAGGTTTTACCATTTGCAAAAGGTGTATTCCACAACTCTTCACCATGATCTCTCAAATCTTCAAATGGAGGCATCTCCATAATATTTTCGAATTGCATCATTTTATCCTCACTCATCGCGTAAGGCCCTTTAGAAAAATCATCTAAGGTCAGGTTTGGAAACTTGCCCTTGAAATGATTCTGAAACGCATCAATATCAGCTTGTACCGCCGATGATTGTTGCGCAGACATCGCCACACCTGAGCTCAATAGAGCCGCTGTCGCAAATGTTGCTATTAATTTTCTCATTATTCTCTCCTCAGTTATAAAGGTTACTTAGACGTAGCAGTTGCAGAACCAGTCTTACCATTGCTGTCTTTGTATTTAAGTTCAATCGTGTCGCCTTTAGCGCCAGGAACATTGAATTTAAAGTATGGGTCTTTCGAAACTGAACTACCAATGTCCGCGTCAACTACTTTGCTACCGTTGTGTAATACAACCATGTGAACAATGTGGTTAGCTGGAACAACTTTACCTTTCTTCTTACGAAGACCAGTTTCCATTGGGTGTTTAATTAACGCTTTGATACCAATAACGCCTTTTCTAGCCTTAGGCTTTAATTTAATTGCTGCCATTTTATATTCTCCTTTTAATATGATTAGTTAGTTAACCGCCGCAACCGCCGATTGTTACTTTAACTTCTTGAGTTACTGAAGTTGTA
>DTVJ01000211.1 GCA_012963565.1 Piscirickettsiaceae bacterium | reverse complement strand
TTAATTTTGGAGATTATAAAGTGAGCTGTTTTAATAAATTTTCAACAATAATATTCATCGTAGCAACTAGCTTACTCATGAGTTTAGCGCCAATCGCTAATGCCAATGATGGATACGAGATGATAATTCAAATTAGTAGCTCAGACGAAAATTCTCATCGCCGGACTTTAAAACAGGTTGGTTGGATAATGGATGAATTTAAATTTGAAGAGCTTAATGATCATGTCGTACTAGAGGTGGTTGCTATTGGACCTGCATTTGGCATACTAGCCAAAGAAGGTAAATTTGCTAAATCGGTAACGAAACTGATGAAGCGAGGCGTGACATTCACTGCTGATGCTAGCATCCAAAAAATGATGGAGATGCATGACCTGCCTACTGATCTAGTAGACGGTATACAGCATGTTAAAGTTGGACCAGCTCACATCGTAAAGCGCCAAATGCAGGGATATAAATATCTAGCGTTATTCTTTTAGTTGTTGGAAATTTTTAATATTTAATATTGCAGGATATTTTCATGTTATTATCATACAAACCTTATCCTTAGGGTAAGGTTCATTATGACACTTAAATTCATGGGGAAGGGTGTTTACATAAGAAATGAAGGAACGAGGTTAGACTCGTATTAATAACAATTGAGGAGAGATAGGATGATCAACAATAATAAATTTTTAACAACATTATTTTCTGCTGTCGTAGCATTTAGTTTATTTACCGGTACTGCATTTGCCATGATGGATGGCTCAAATATGGATCATGCGAAAGTTGTGGTTCAAATTAGTAGTAATGATGTAAAGGCTCAAAAACGAACCTTAAAACGGGTTGGATGGGTAATGGATGACTTTAATGATGTAGCAACAGTTGAAGTAGTGGGTATTGGTCCTGCGTTCGGCATGTTTTCCAAAGACGGACCATTGTCTAAAACGGTCAAGAAACTGATGAAGCGAGGCGTGACATTCACTGCTGATGCCAGCATTCAAAAAATGATGAAGATGCATGATCTACCTACTGATCTAGTGGACGGTGTACAGCATGTTAAAGTTGGACCAGCTCACATCGTAAAGCGTCAAATGCAGGGATATAAATATCTAGCATTATTCTTTTAGTTGTTGAAATTATAATTTTGACGGAGGCCATCATGAATAAGTTTTTACGTTACGTATTTTTACTGATTTTATCTACCGGTTTTACACACACTGCATTGGCAGCGACAATAACAGTTGTCGATGATAGGGATAGAAAAGTAGAAATAAATGTACCAGTAAAAAGAGTTGTAGTATTTAATAAGTACAATACCGAGTTCTTTCGTTCTGTTGCTGGTCAAGATGTAATTGTTGGCATGG